>QHPZ01000055.1:18716-22397 GCA_003219225.1 Verrucomicrobiota bacterium
ATTTCGACGGCAGCAACGAGCACATTCGCATCCAAGCCGACGACGAGTGGCTCGAGACGCAGACGCTGATCATCGCGAGCGGCGCGTCCGCGCGGTATCTGGGCCTCGACAACGAAGAGAAACTGATCGGCCACGGCCTGACGAGTTGCGCGACCTGCGACGGCGCATTTTACAAAAACGTGCCGGTCTGCGTGGTCGGCGGCGGCGATTCAGCAGCAGAGGAATCGCTCTTCCTCACCCGCTTCGCGTCGAAGGTTTATCTCATTCATCGCCGCGATAAGATGCGCGCCTCGAAAATCATGGCCGACCGCGTTTTCGCGAACAAGAAGATCGAGCCAATCTGGAACACGGTCGTGACGAAATATATTGCGGATGAAAAAGGCGAGATGCGCGCGGTGTGCCTGCGGAATGTGCAAACTAACGAAGAGCGGGAGTTGGCGGTGGCGTGCGTCTTTGTCGCCATCGGTCACGATCCGAACACCAAAGCGTATGCGGGAAAACTCGAAGCCGATCCGGATGGCTATTTGATCGCAAAGCGACTCGTGGAAAGCAAACATCCCGGCGTGTTCGTCGCGGGCGACGTGGCCGACCGCGTCTACAAACAGGCCGTTACCGCGGCCGGCACGGGCTGCGCGGCGGCGATGGAAGCGGAAAAGTATTTAGCTGAGTTGGAAGCGCACGGCTGATTTGGTCAAAAGCACCAAGCACCAACGTCCAAGCTCCAGAGAAATTCCAATCACCAAATCCCAAAACGCGTGGCAAGAATTCTTGAAGATTGGCGCTTGGAGCTTCTCTGGTGCTTGGTGGTTGGAGCTTGGCGCTTTTGAAAATCTGCGATCTCACCCAGTTTTATTCTCCATTTAGCGGCGGGGTAAAGCGCTACCTGCACGAAAAGGCGGCCTACATCGACAAGTACGCGCCTCATGATGAGCATGTGTTGATTGTGCCGGGCGCGAAAACGGAAGTGAACTCGAATGGCCGGGCGCGCGTCTACTCGATCCGTTCTCCACTGGTTTCGCGTACGTCTCGCTATCGTGCGCTGCTCAACTTGCGCGCGGTCGAGGAAATTATCGAGCGCGACCGGCCGGATATCATCGAATCGAGCGATCCGTACCAGATCGGGTGGAAGGCGATCGCGATCGGGCGCGTGCTGAAAGTCCCGGTCGTCGGTTTTTATCATTCGCACTTTCCAGAAGCACATTTGCGCAATGCCGCGCGCTTGTTTGGCCGCGCCGGCGGTCGTCGGATCATGAAACTGGGGCGCGATTATGTGCGGCGGCTGTACAACGGAATGGAAGCGACGTTCGTGGCTTCCGACTCGCTGGCGAAGGTGCTGCGCAGTTGGGGCGTGCGCAACGTCCACGCCGTCGGTCTCGGCGTTAACATCGACATCTTCAACGCGACGCCGAACGATTCGGCGGTCACGCGCAAGGCGCTGGGCGTTGCACCGGGCCAGAAGCTGCTTCTTTACGTGGGGCGGCTGGCGCCAGAGAAAAACACGCTCACGCTATTTCGCAGTTTCGAGCTGCTCGCGCGTCGGAGGCCCGGAGAATTTGATCTGCTCGTCATCGGCGATGGTCCGCACCGTGCGCAGTTGCGAACTCTGCAGCGCAATTTCAAAGCCATCTCCTGGATCCGCTATTGCGCCGAACCAGCCGAGCTGGCGCGGCTTTATCGTGCGGCCGACCTCTTCGTCCACCCGGGTGTGCAGGAAACGTTCGGATTAGCGGCGCTGGAAAGTGAGGCCTGCGGCACGCCAGTGGTCGGAATTCGTGGCAGTTATATGGACAAGGTGATCGTGCATAGCCAGGAAGATTGGGCGCCTGCGAACACCGCCGAAGCGCTGGCTGCGGCGATCGAGAAATGGAGCGCCAAACAGTTGGTGGCGCTCGGCCGCGACGCGGCGGGCCGGGTGCAGGAGCGCTATGCGTGGCCGCAGGTGTTCGCGCAACTGTTTTGCATTTATCGCCAGGTTTGCGCAAAATACCGCCGTTCGTGAGCCAGACAGACCATCACCCGCCGTTCCTCATCCGCAGTTATCGGCCAGCCGATCGCGAGGCCGTCCGTGAATTGTGCTGCGAGACTGGTTTCCTGGGCGAGCCCATCGACCCGGTCTATGAAGATCGACACTTGTTCGCCGACTTTCTTACCACCTATTACACCGATCACGAACCGGAGTCGTGTTTCGTGCTCGAGATCGATGGGGAGATCGGCGGCTATCTACTTGGCTCGCGCCGGCCGTTGCAGAACCAGCTCTACTCGTTCACGCAAAACATCATTTTGTTTTTTCGCGCCTTGCTGCGGTATCCGCGCTATCAGGGGCGCTCGCGCCGGTTCATTCGCTGGCTGTTAATGTACGGCTGGCGGGAAGTCCCGGCCGCACCGCGGCGAGTCCCGCATTTTCATGTCAATCTATTGCCGGACGCGCGCCGCGTCTCAACGACGCGCGCACTCATGAGCGCCTACTTGAGTTATCTTTATCAGCGCGGCGACAAACGCGTTTATGGTCAGATCGTTACGTTCGAAAGCCGGCGTGGTGAAAAAATGTTCGAACGTTATGGATTCAAAGTTTTGAACCGGGCCGAGATCACCAAATACAAGGCGTTCTTCCCGCAGTCAGTGTATTTGAGCACAGTGATCAAAAACCTGGAAACGGCCGAGCCGCTCAGCGTTACATCGCGCTCGCGATCTTAGCGCGACGCTGGCTTGTTAGATCGACAACTGTGCGCTAGTGTGCGCGCGCTCCGAGCCGGATTGGATCCGAGCCGGACGAGCGTTTTATTGCCGGCATAGCTCAGCTGGTAGAGCAGCTGATTTGTAATCAGCAGGTCGTCGGTTCGAATCCGACTGCCGGCTCCAGCCTGGCCCGTAATCGTATTTGACGGTGGCGGAGTACTTGCCGTTGCTGCCCGAGGTGATGTCGCGATAATTGCCCGCGTAGTTGCTGTTACCAGCGTTGTAGAGCGTGGTGTTGGCGCCGTTGACTGAGCTGACGCGACCGGAATTGACGAGCGCGAAAAGTGCCGCCCACTGCGGCGGGCCGGCGCTGGTGCCGCCGCAACTTAACCAGCCAGTCTGACCATAATAATTGGTGATGTAAACAGCGACCCCGGTATTTGAATCAGCATCGTAGCCCAAGTCCGGCGTCGTGCGTTTGGTCGCGCTCTGCCAGCCATTCTGGAAAGTTGGTTTTGCCGTGTAAGCGCTGATCCCGCCCCCGGTGCTCGACCAGGCCGTTTCCGAAGTGATGTTGCCGTTAATGTCGAGCACAAGATGAGTGCCGCCAACACCGACAACATACGCGGACGATGCGGGCCACATCACGCCTGCGGTATCGCCGGCCGAAGCGAGAAAGGTGACTCCCGTCTTGTTGAAGTGATAATCGTAGTAGCTTTGGCCGGAAAACTCCGGCGTCCCCCAACTCATTGCGACCTGTTTCGCGCCCAAGCTGACGGCGTAATCAACTGCGGCAAGCAAGTCGGTCGAGAGCGCCGATTTCGCGACGACGAGCATGATCTTCGCGCCGCTGGCGATGGCGTGTGCCCATTCGACGTCGAGCGAAGTCTCAAGTGCCCAGGTCGGATCGGACGTCGTCGGCTTGCCCTGGGGGTAATAGATGCTGATCGTTGTCGTGGGCAGGGCAAACGTGGTGCAGAACTTGTTCAAGTCGCTCTGGATCGT
>QHPZ01000055.1:22408-33926 GCA_003219225.1 Verrucomicrobiota bacterium
GATGCTTTGCCCTGACGCGGTTCCACTCACAACGTCGAAGCCGTAGGCGTGTCGCATCTTGGAAGGTGCATAGCCAACCGGCGTGCTGCTGATGAACGGCACAATGTAGAGCGGCGGCCGCGCCTCGATTGGAGGCAGCGGGCCCGGGAGTTCGGGCGAGTCTTGCGCGGACGCGCTCAAGGCAAAAGGGAAGACCAACAGGCCCACAAAGGCGCCGATAAGTTTAGTTGCTGAAAACCTCGTCATAGAAGGGAATTTGGCAGAGGGAAAAAGCAACTCGCGCGCCACTGTGAGTCCCATTGAGCGTCCGATCGTAGCGGAACTCGGGTCGGATGATCATGCGCACTACCAAGGCAAAGATGGTTGCGCGCGCTGGAGCGACCGACAACGGTCGCATTAACTGCCGTTATTGCCCGAGGCGGATTTGCCGGCGAAGTGCAGATGTTCGAGGATCTCTGCGCGCAGGCGCAGGAAATCGGCACTGCTGCGGTCGCGCGGGCGATCGAGCTCGACCGGGATCGTCCATTCGATCCTTCCCGGACGCGGGCTCATGACCATGATGCGGTCGCTCATGTAGATCGCTTCGTCGATGTCGTGCGTGACCAGACTCATGGTTGTCCGGCGCGACTGCCACAGGCGCAGCAGTTTCTCCGAGACAATTTCGGGCCGCACGCGCACGGCTCGCTCGGCCCGGCCGCCACGCCAGAGATGGAGCACTTCATCCTGCATGCGCATGCGGGTGAAGGCGTCGAGCGCGCCGAGTGGCTCGTCGAGGAGCAGCACTTTGGGATGATTGATAAGCGCGCGGGCGAGCGCCACGCGCTGGGCCATCCCGCCGGAGAGATGATGCGGGTAAGCATCGGCGAACCCATCGAGGCCGACGAGCTCCATGAACTTCTGCACCTCATCACGTTTTTCCTGCAGGACACCGCGGGCGACCAGCCCAGCTTCGATGTTTCGCCGAACTGTCAGCCACGGAAACAGATTCGGATCCTGGAAAACGAGACCGCGTTCAGCGCTCGGGCCGCTGATTTGTTCAAAACCAATCGTGATCTCACCCGAATCCGGCGTGTCCAGTCCCGCAATCAGCCGAAGGAGAGTTGATTTCCCGCAACCGCTCGGACCGATGATCGCCACCAGTTCGCCAGCGGCGATGGATAAAGAGATTGAATCGAGCGCGAGCCGCGAAGCCGCACCGTTGCCCGGTGGACGAAAACTTTTTGTGACTTCGCGCACTCGAAGCGACGAAGTCTCTGCCCCAACCGTTACCATTTAATGATTCCCTTTTGCCAGACGAGCACAATGTCGCGGACCTTGAAGAGCAATGTCATCAGGCTCGAAAAAAAGCCCGCCATGATGACGAGCGCAGCGTAGACCTTGCCATATTCGGCCCACCCCTGTGCCCAACTCACATACCATCCAAGCCCCGACTTCACCCCGACTGATTCGGCGACAACCAAAGTCAAAAACGACGCGCCCAAACCCATGAACAATCCGATAAAAATGTTCGGCATTGCCGCGGGAATCGCGACGCGGAAAATCAGATAACTCTCCTTCGCACCGAACGTCCGGGCGACGTCGAGGTATGAAGCTCGCGTGTTCGAGATTCCCGATGCCGTCAGCATTGTTACTGGAAACCAGACGGCGAGCGCGATCAGGGCCGCCGATGAAACAGCGGTGGAGGGCGAGATCACCATGGCGAGCGGAATCCACGCCGTCGCCGGAATCGGCCCGACGATTTTCAGCACCGGCATTCCCCAGTACCGAATCGAGGACGACCAACCGATGCAGACGCCGCTGATTAACCCAACGATGACGCCGAGCACGTACCCGTTCATCAACATCATGAGCGAGTGCCACGTGCTGTCGAACAACAGCCCGCGATCGTTGATCATGCTGTCGAGAATCGCAGCCGGACTGGGAAAGTACGGAAGTGGCAACAGCCGAAGTCCGGACGTGATCACTTCCCACAGACCGAGCAGCAGGATGGCGGCGGCAAAAATCGCAGACAGGTTGTGCATGCGCTCGCGTAAACCGGAAAAAAATGGATACAACGCGGCCCCGACCAACCCGGCGCCGAGCACAATGAAAAGGAAGAGCCAGTAGTACTGGCCCGCCGAAAGTTGATGTCGCGTGATAAAAAAATGTATGGCCAAGGCAATGCCGGCGGCGACGGGCACGAGCAGAAGCGTGTGTGGCCGCGATTTCGCTGTGGCCGCAGGAGCAACCAGGCCGTTTTCTGCGCCCGCGCGGTGTCCATTCGCGGCGACGGCGCGTTGCGGGAGTTCTTCGAGTGCGTTCGTCATTTTTGCGCAGCGATCATGTCTTTGTCGCACGACGCATCAGGATCGGCGAGGTTCGGCGCTTCCTGGTCAGGTTGATCATACATTTTTCGGACACAGCAGCCGTCCCCATGCTTGAGGATCAATTCGGCATAAAGCCGTAGATCTTCGTCGGGATCAACCTGGCCACCTCCACTCATCCGTCACGCCCTCGAGATGCTGGAAGGCGCGTTTCGCCAGTGCATCGGTATCGGTGGTGGGTGAAAGCATCTTGGCCTCCCTCATTTCCCGCGCCGCTGTGTAGAGTGTTTCCTCCGCAACCTTGACCGACGGAATGTACTTCAAGCGACTCAGAGCCACGGTATTTAGCTCGACCGTAGAAGCCAAATATTTCTTTTCTATCGCCAGCGCGGCGGCGGCCTTGGGATTTTGCTGCACCCAGACAGCGCCTCTTAGGATCGCGCGTGTCGCCCGCGCTGCGCTGTCGGGATTCGCGTCGATCCATTTGCCATTAGCGATGATCTCACAGCAATACTCGCGGGCGTAAGGTTCGTCTGTCGCTTCGTCCATACCCTCAACGGTTCGGGCGGTCCCCTCCGCGATTAAGAGGCTGCCGATCGGCTCGGCGTTGGCCACCGCATCGACTTCTCCCTTGCGCAAGGCCAGGCCGAGCTCGCCGGCTGGATAAACTTTCCAGGTGATGTCCTTGCCGGCATCGACTCCGTGCGTTCCGAAAACACGGTTGGCGAAGACAAAGGGCGGCGTGCCCATCCCGGGCACTCCGACGCGTTTTCCTTTCAAGTCTTGGATCGTATGGATGGGACTGTTCACGGCGGTTTGCACCCGCAGACAGCCAGTGTGCACTCCGCCAAGGAAACGCACGTCCAATCCCTGCTCGATTGGTTTGAGAAAATACATCACCAAATGGTGCGTGATGTCGTAGGAGCCGAGCGCGAGATTATCCTTGTACTGCGCCCAACTGCATTTCACCAGCTCCGGCTCCAGCCCTTCGTCCTTGAAGAACCCTTTTTCGTAAGCGGTGTAGATTGGCGCTTCGCAAGTCAACCCGATAAAACCAATGCGGACGTGCTTTGAATTGACGATTTTGCTCGACGAACTCTTTTTACAACCAGTGAACAACAAGGCGGACGCGGCAATGACCAAGACGAATATTCTGGTGTGCATAAGGTGCGCAATTGAAGGCTGTGACAATACAGCAATAAGCTGAACCTATGGAAGCAAAATTTTCGCAGCCACCGCTCAGAAGGTGACCATCGCCTGCACGTACCCGAACTCGGCGTCGTCACCCGCGCCGGAGTCGCTCAGATAATCACCGGCGAAGAAATGGCTGTAACCCGCCTGGAACGCGAGGCATTTGATCGGTTGAAAAGTAAACGTCAGATCGACTTCGGTCCCCGCGTAGTTGTCGGCGGCGCGAGCGAGCGGCGTCAGTGGGCGGACGCGGGAAAGCCCGTTCGCGCGGTACCAGGAATCATTCGTGGTTACCAGCCAGAAGGCGTTCGTCCAAACATCGACAGTCAATTTCTCGTGCGGCTTGACCCGCAAATCGAGCGCCGGGTTATGGATGTTCTGCCACGAGAACAGGTCCATGAAGCCGTAGAACTTGTGATTGGTCGGAAAGAGATTCTGAAACGTGCCGTCGTCCCCATCGGTCGGATCGTCGTCGCCGCTCGCGAAATTGTATTCCGCAAAAATCCGCGGCTTCCAGGGACAATCGTTAAAATTGTAACCGCCTCCTACGTGCATAGCGAAGGCAAGCAGATCGAGGCCGGCGACCGTGCCGGCCTGGAACGCGAATTCGCCTTCGTATTCAAAACCACCCAGCTTCTTCGGATCAGCTTTGATACGTGTGCCCAAGGTCGCGAAGTCAGTCCGCTCGAGCGCACTCCCTCCGGCTGAGCCCGCCGGTGGTATCGTCAGGCTGCCTTCCACATTGGCGTCGTTGCCTCTGGCCTGGTCGAGCCCGAGCGCGTAAAAATCGAGCGTCACCGGTGCGAAGGCCCCGGTGGTGAAGTAGATCCCACTGAAGACGAGATCACGATGCAATTCGTCGCCGTTGAACAGATCGGATTGATTGAAAGAGTGCCGATCAATCACCACCACGGTCGATGCGAATAGATCGATCGCGCTTGTTTTGCTCAGCTCGAAATGCAGTTTCGCCGCGTCAAACGTGCGACCAAAATTGTTCCAGTCCGAGATCCCGACGAGCCGCTCCTCGCCATACGCGAGTGCCTGACGTCCCCCGGTCAGATTCCATTCTTTCGGGCCGAGCTGGATGTAACCCTGGCGCAGATCGAACGTGTCGTCTCCTTCCGCCCCGAGCGCACCGGGAATGTTCGGACGGTCGGAAAAGAACTCACGTGTGTCCTGCCCCTGCGCGTAAAACTTTAGCCAGTCCACCGGCTTAAATGCCGCGCCGATGCGAAAGCGTTGCAACAGAAAGGAGTCGTCGGTCAACGAGTCGATGCTGTCGTCAAAGTCGAAATTGTTTTCGCGGGCTTCGAACCGGAGCCGGTCCTGGAGATCAAAACACAATTTGCCGTCGGCGAAGCAGAGCGGATTGGCCTCGGGCGCTTTCTGGAGAGTGATGGCCGGCGTGCGAGTCTCGCCGGCGAAAGAGATGCCGTTACAGCTCAACAGGATCGCCGCGACCGTGCCCGCGATGGTGCAGGAATGTTTCAGGTTCATTGAGGTTAAGGTTGCGATGCAAAGGGAGCGACAATACAACAATAGGCAAAACTTATGGAAGGAAATTCTTCCTAAATCTGCGCCGTTGCATCTGGCACCCATGCCGGACGATAATGCGGCCGCATGACGCCTGATCCGCTGGAGATCCGCCACCTCCGCTACTTTCTCGCCGTCGCCGAGGCGAAAAGTTTCAGCCGGGCCGCCGATCACCTCGGCATCTCTCAACCAAGTGTTTCGCAGCAAATGCGCGACCTGGAACCGAGCTTGCGCGTTTCACTTTTTCAGCGCCGCGGCAGGCGTATCCTGCTCACGCCGCGCGGGCTCATTTTCGAGGAGCACGCCCGTGCTCTTCTGCGCGAGCTCGACAATTTTCTCGAAGACTTGAACAGCGAGCCGGGGCAGCTGCGCGGGGCGCTCACGCTCGGTGTAATCCCGGTGCTGAACGTTCCGCTCGTGCCCGATCTGCTTGGCTTGTACACGGCCGATCATCCCGCGATCAACGTCACGGTCGAGGAAATCTCATCGACCGTCATCGAAAACGCGCTCGAAGAAGGGCGCATGGACATCGGCCTCGGCTTTGTCACCCACCATTCGCCTCGTTTGCGCTACGAACGGCTTTGCACGGACGAATTTGCCCTCATCGTTTCCGAGAACCACCCGTGGGCGAGGCGCCGCGCGATTCCTTTTGCCGAATTACATCAGCAGCGACTCCTGCAACTCACCGATAGTTTCGTCATGCGCCGCATGACCGACGAGATTTGCCGTAACCATCACATCCGCCCGCGCAGCGTCGCCGAGATCAGTGCCATCGAGACGCTGCTGCGCTCCCTCGAGCCGCTGCGCGCGGCCGCAGTCATGCCGAAGATCACCTTGCGCGGGCGCGAAGGTCTCAAATTGAAAGCCGTCCCGTTGCAGGGCAAAAAACTCGGGCTCGACATCGGGCTGTTGCGGCTGAGCGACTCGGCGGCCAACAGCGCAGTCGCGGCGTTCACCAGTCTCGCCAAGGCAACCGTCCCGAAATTGATCGCAAAATAAACGGCCGCGAAAACGCGCGCGATCAACCGGTTTAGAGCAACTGATAAGGATCCACATCGATCGTGACGGTGACGTCTTCTGGCATCGGTAACTTGTCGAGTGTCTCGCGCACCAGCCGGCTCAAACGCAGGATCGCTTCGCCGCGCAGCAAAATGTGAAACCGGAATTGGCCCTGCAACTTGGCCAGCGGCGCGGCCGTCGCAGCGCTGAGCATGAACCTGCCGCCAATGGCTTCGCGCAAACGTCGCTCCAGCGTTTCGGCGGAAAATTTCGCACGCGTCTCGTGCGCCGAGCGCACGGTGATTAAAATCGCGTGCTTGAACGGTGGAAAATCGCAGCGCTCGCGGAACTCCAGCTCCTGTTCGAAATAACCGGCGAAATCGTGGTGGCGCGCGAATTGGATCGACGGCGAAAAGGGTGTGTAAGTTTGCACGAACACTTCGCCCGCGGTTTCGCCGCGGCCGGCCCGTCCCGCCACTTGCGTCAACAATTGGAAAGTCCGTTCGCCGGCGCGAAAATCCGGCAGGTGCAGGGCCAGATCGGCATTGATGATGCCGACCAGCGTGACGTTTGGGAAATGCAAGCCCTTCGCGATCATTTGCGTCCCGACCAGGATGTCGATCTTGCCGGCCCGGAAATTCAGCAACGTCTCGCGATACGCCTGTTTGCGGCTCATCGAATCGGCGTCCATCCGGCGCACGGTCGCTTTCGGAAAGAGATGCGACACTGTTGCTTCGACTTTCTCGGTGCCAAAGCCCGCGTAAATCAGCGCGTCTTTCCCGCACGCGGGACATTTCTTCGGCACGGCCGCGGTATGGCCGCAGAGGTGGCAACTCAGGCGCGAGGACTGCCGATGAAACGTGAGCGCGACGCTGCAGTTCGGGCAATCGCGCGCTTCTCCACAATTGCTGCACAAGAGTGACGTCGAAAACCCGCGGCGATTTAAAAACAAGATCGTCTGCTCGCGTTTCTCCAGTCGGTCCGCAATCGCCTGCGACAAGCGTTCCGACAAGATCGACAATGTCTTTTCCTTCCGCCGTTCCTGGCGAAGGTCGACAATTCGCATCAGCGGCATCTGCTGTTCGTCCACGCGCTGGGTAAGCGTGGCGAGATCGTACTTGCCGATTGTGCTGTTGTAATAGCTTTCGAGCGACGGCGTGGCGCTGCCCAGAACGACCGCGCATTTCTCGATCTTCGCCCGCACCACCGCGACGTCGCGCGCATGATAGCGCGGCGCTTCCTCCTGCTTGTAAGTCGTCTCGTGTTCCTCATCGACGATGATCAGCCCGAGATTTTTCAGCGGCGCGAAGACCGCGCTGCGCGCGCCGATCACAATCCGCGCCCGCGCGGCGTGGATTTTGTGCCATTCATCGTGCCGCTCGCCTTCCGACAGATGGCTGTGCAGCACCGCGACCGCGTCGTGCAAGTGCGCAAACCGGCCTTTGAACCGCTCGACCGTTTGCGGCGTCAGTGAAATTTCGGGCACGAGCATAATCGCGCTGCGCCCGCGCTCGAGTGTGGCCGCGATTGCTTGCAAATAAATCTCCGTCTTGCCGCTGCCGGTCACACCGTGCAAAAGAATCGGGCGCGCCTTTTCAGGCGCAGCCAGCGTGTCAGTGATCTTTTTCAGGGCGACCGTCTGCTCCAGGTTGAGCTGCAGATTCGCCGTCGCCACAAACTGCTCATCCGCGTGTGGATCGCGTTGGATTGCGCAACGTTTGATTATCGAGCGACACCTTGCGCAACAGTTTCGCTGCCGGCATCGGCGTTTTCAGCTGCGCGATCGCTTCGAGTAACTCGGCCTGACGCGGCGCGCGTCGGCGCAGCTTTTCGATCTCACCATTGTCGATCTTATGTCCGGGCTGAATGAACAGTTGTTTTTTCCAGCCGACTTCGCCTTTGCGGATGACCTGCGGCAACAGGCTGCGCATGACGGTTTCGAGCGGACAGCAATAATAATCGCTCATCCATTTGCCGAGCTCGAGCACTGGCCCGCTCACGATCGGCGCCTCGCCAACCACCGCTTCGATCGGCCGAATGCCTTTTGCATCGCTTTGCTCGAGCGTCGCAACGACCGTCCCCAGCGCCGACTTGTCGCGAAACGGCACCCGCACACGCGAGCCGACACTGATCCGTTCCGCCAGCGTCTCCGGCACGGCGTAATCGAACTCGCGATGAATCCCGCGGTCGATCACGACCCGAATAAACGACGGTTTCATCATCGCTTTAGCCTCGTAATCGTGGTCGCGCTCGTGCTCATAATCGAATTTAATTTTCCGCCAGTTTTCGATCACGATCACGATCACGATCACGCGCACGCGCATGAGCAGTAGCAAACACCGCCGATGCCTCGTTTCTTGTTCCGATTAATCCTCTGTTTGCTGCTCGCGCTCGGTGCCGGGTTTGTATACCTCGCCGCCCGCTCGGGCGACCCGCTCTACACGTTTTACGAATGGATCAGTCCGGCACGCTTTCAACGATACGACAAGCTCATCCGCACCGCCGCGGCCCAGCAGCATCTCGATCCGATGTTGCTGAAAGCGCTCGTTTGGCGCGAGAGCCGCTTCGACGCGGAGAAGTTTGGCACGCACGGAGAACGCGGCCTCATGCAGGTGAGCGAGAAGGCGGCCAACGAATGGGCGCGAGAGAACCGGGTTGAGAATTTCGTAGTCGAAGATCTTTTCGATCCGCTGATCAATCTACAGGCCGGCGGTTGGTATTTGCGCCGAGCCCTCGAGCACTGGCAGATGCAGTCCGACCCACTGCCCTTTGCCCTTGCCGAGTACAACGCCGGCGCCAGCCGCGTCCAGCGATGGCTCGGCGCGAATGAAGCCACACCGCTCTCGCGAAAGGAATTTCTGCGCCGGATCGATTTCCCGGCCACGCGCAAATACGTCGAATCGATCCTCGCCCGATACGACTTCTACAAACGCCGGGGCAGAATGTGAGATCAAGCGTTGGCTCCGTCGTCAGTCAGCATAGGGTTGAGCCCATCTCGGCAACGGCTCGTAGATATCCACACTCTCTATTACTTTGCCGCTCAGAAGAGCGTATTTGATGTAGCGAGCGGGGCCGTGCCGACCGCGAGACTTAATTACGACGGCAGAGTCGTCATCTGCAAATCCCCAATCCTCGATGAACGGACCGTGGCGAAAGTCTTTGGCGCGCCGGTCACGATATCGAATGCGTAAGACATCGTTTACCGGCTCGCCATGAGCGTTTCTTCCGGTGTAGCGGGTCCAGCCCACCAAACCACTGGAAGAGACTTTGGCATACATGCATTTGCCAGCGGGTGTCCACATCTCAGAATGCCCATCGGAGAACGTGACTTTGATGTTGCCGATGTTCGTTCCATAGTTACGCCGCTCAGTGGGAACATCGATTATCGCCACGCTCGTTGGAATAGGCGTCGGTTCGCTGAGTACGAGTCTCGCGATGAGCAGAACAAGACCGAACAAAAACAGACGCGGGCGTCGCATAGATTGAAACTTGGTGCGGGCACGCATTACAATGAAAAATCCCGGCCAATTTCGTCGTTTATTCCTATGGCAATCTCAAGCGAGTTGATCGCTGGAACGGCGACACCGCGGTTCTGCAACGCGTCAATCACAGCTTCGGTCGGAATATTTCCGACCAGCGCGTCCTGAGCGAAGGGACAGCCGCCAAGCCCGCCGATGGCGGAGTCGAATCTGCGACACCCGGCATCGTAGGCGGTGAGAAGCTTTGCGCGCGCGTCTGTGGGTGTGCTGTGCAAATGGACACCGATCTCTGAATCGCTGCGATCATTTGTCACGGCGCTCACGATTTCGCTGATCAACTCCGGAGTCGCCATGCCGACAGTGTCCGCGAGCGAGATTGCCCGGATCCCAAGATCGACAATCCGTCTTACAGCTTTGCTCAGTTCATCTGCATTCCATGGGTCGCCATACGGATTCCCGAATGCCATCGAGATGTAAACGACGAGGTCTATGTTGGCAGCATCCGCGCGCGCTTTGATCCTCTGCAACACGTTCCAGTTTTCCTCGCGCGATTGATTTTGATTTTTGCGCAGGAATGTTTCGGAGACCGAACAGGGGTAACCAATCGTGCTCACCGCGCCGGTGGCGATGGCACGCTCGGCGCCTTTTTCGTTCACGACTATGCCGATGATCTCCACGGTTTTCGGCGGCTTCAGTTTGGCGAGCACATGTTCGCTATCAGCCATCTGTGGGACTGCTTTCGGCGAGACAAAGCTCACTGCGTCGATGTGCCGGAAGCCGGCACCGATCAGCGCGCGCAGATAGCGCACTTTGAGCTCGGTTGGGATTAGGTGCTTCAATCCCTGCCATGCATCGCGAGGGCATTCGATGAGTTTCACTGACTCGCTCGGCATTGGCTCGCACTGTAGCCACGCCCCTGCGGGGCGTCGAGGCGGGGACGGGCCACAGGGCCGTGGCTACAGCTCTCTCTCTTAATGTCGAGACATCGACGACAAGGGAATCTTCGCTAACGGTTGAATTGATGACGAAGAATGAGGTCGCCCAAGCGCTGGAGGAGATCGCAACGCTGATGGAGTTGCGGGACGAAAATCCTTTCAAGATCCGCGCTTACGCGAACGCGGCGCGTTCGATTGAGACTTTCGGCGGCAATATTCCCGATCTGCAGGACACCGAAGCGTTGGCCAAGATTCCCGGGATCGGCAAAAGCATCGCCGAAAAAGTCAAAGAGCTCGTCGCGACCGGGTCGATCAAATATCTGGAAGAACTGCGTTCGCACTTTCCGGCTGCCATCCTCGAGCTGTTCTCGATTCCGGGGCTCGGCGCGAAAAAGATCAAGGCGCTTTACGAGCAATTGCACATCAGTTCGATCGAACAATTGCGCGACGCCTGCGTGTCGGGTCGGGTCGCGAAATTGCCCGGCTTCGGCCAAACTGCGGCCGAAGCCGAAACATTAAAGACTGATCTCGTCGCGCATCCCGACGCCGCGCAGGTGGATGTCGCCGGCAGTTATCGGCGGCGCCGCGAGATTGTGCGCGATCTCGATCTTGTCGTCGCCACGAAAAAACCAGATGCGATCACGCAATCTTTCATCAAACATCCGCTGGTCGAATCGATCATCGCCCAAGGGCCGACAAAAACTTCTGTGCGGTTGCGTTCCGGAATCCAATGCGACCTGCGCGTGGTCAGCACGGCCGAATACCCATTCGCGCTCAATTATTTTACCGGCAGCAAGGAGCACAACATCGAGATGCGCAGCCGGGCACTGCACCGCGGTTGGACCCTGAACGAATATCGGCTCGCAGCTTTGCCGCCCGATCCAAAAGCAAAGAAGAAAATCCGCCGGCAAAAAATTCCGAAGGTGCACGACGAAGCCGAGCTCTATCGCGCGTTTGGTCTTGATTTTATTGCGCCGGAGCTGCGCGAGAACTGCGGCGAATTCGAGGCGGCGGAAAAACACACGCTGCCGCGATTGATCGAGAAAGAAAATCTGCGCGGCACATTTCATTGTCACAC
>QHPZ01000250.1 GCA_003219225.1 Verrucomicrobiota bacterium
CACTCTATCGCGCCGCCCAGACCGCTGAAGGCGTGCAAAAAGAACCGCGCGTCAAAGTTTTCCTGGTCGATTTCGCCGACCACGCCGTGGTCTACGAAATGAAATATTACATGCTCAATCACGCCGCTTACAACGAGGTGAGCGACGCGATCCGGACCAACATTTGGTACGAGCTCAAACGCGAAGACATCAAGATCCCCTTCCCCATTCGCACCTTGCAACTGGAGCGTCGCTCGACGCGACCGATGCGCGAAGGGCAACAGGAAGCACGCGACATTTTGCGCAGCGACCCGCTCTTCCAATGTCTTTCCGATTCGCAGATCGACAATCTCGTCGCGCAATCGGACCTCAATCATTTCGGACGCGGCGAGCGCGTGATCGAAGAAGGCGCCGAGGGCGACTCGATGTTCGTGCTTTTGCGCGGCGCGGCCCAGGTCTCAGTCTCCCAAAACGGCGCGTCGATTCCGGTCGCGCGGTTGCGCGCGGGCGATTGTTTCGGTGAGATGTCGCTTTTGACGGGCGAGAAACGCAGCGCCACGGTGCGCGCCGCGGAGGATTGCTACGTGATGGAGATCGATAAAGAGGTCATGGGCGCAGTGGTTCGCGAGTCGCCCGATTGCCTGCGCCAGCTCAGCGAAATTCTCGCGCGCCGCAAACTCGAGACCGAAGGCGTCCTGAAAGAGGCGTCGATCTCGCCGGATCAAACCGCCAAGGAAACCGAATACCGCGCCAACTTTCTTCGGCGATTAAAAGCATTGTTTGAACTCTGAGACGCCGCCGAATCTGCGAAGATTGCCCGTGCGTCAGGAAAATCGCCCGCACGCGGAAGCCACTAACGAACAGGCGGGCAGGCCGCACCTGTTTTCCGCGGTCACGGCGTGCGGCTTGGTCGCGGCGATCCTCGTGGCCGGCCGGATAGTGGCGGTTCACGTTGAGCAGACTCATTTTCCCGCGGTCGCGCCGGAAGTGTTTCTGCAGAAAAATCAGGGCCTCGCCTTCCAACGTGTCGCCGCTCACGCGACGAACGTGTTGCCGGGTTACGGCAGTTCCGAACTGGCCATTGGTCCGGCTGCGGAAAGAGCGGCGCAATTTTTCAGCGGTGCGCCAAGCGGCTTCCAACTTTCCGTGGTCGCGAAGCCGGGGGCGAGCTCGTTGACGATTCTGGAAAAAATCGCCGCGCTCGGCCCGGATTTACGCGGCCGCAAAGTCGTGATCTCGATTTCGCCGAGCTGGTTTTTGTCGCCCGGCGTAACGCCGGAGCGGTATGCCACAAATTTTTCGGCCTTTGCCGCGAACGCGCTCGCATTTGGCAGTGGGTTCGATCTTGATTTCAAACGCGAGATCGCTTTGCGGATGCTGGAGTTTCCACGCACGCTGGCAAAGCGTCCGTTGCTTAATTTTGCGCTGCAACGCCTCGCGTCGCCGCACGGCTTTGACCGATTGGTTTACTGTGCGGTCTGGCCGCTGGGCAAAATGCACCAAACGGTGCTTGATCTTCAGGACCATTTCGGCGCGTTGTTTCACGTTCTGTGGGAGCGAAGACACGTTCCAGCGCTTCACCAGTCGCGGCTGGTCGACTGGGAAGCACTCATCAGCCATGCGAGCAGTCGCACGTCTTCCCGCGGCACCGAAGCCGAAACATCGCCGGAGGCGGAAAAACGGCTGACTGCCGGGACCGACGCTAATTTCCGCCGGCGTATGAATTCGACCCATGAGTGGAGCGATTTCGATTTGTTGTTGCGCGCCCTGGCAAGGATGCACGCGCAACCGCTTCTGATCAGCACCCCAATCTGCGCGCGATGTTATGGAGAGAGCGGAGTCTCGAGCTCGGCGCGCGACATTTACTACGAGAAACTTCGCGCGTTCGCCCGGCAATATGATTTCCCGCTTGTTGACTTTGCCGAACACGACAGCGATCCAGCTTTTCTCGATCCGCAAGGCTATCACCTCAACGCCAAAGGCTGGATCTTTTACAACCGCGCCCTCGACGAGTTTTTCCACGACACACTGCCCCGGTCAGATTCGACAGCGCAACAGAGCGGCAACTAGAAGTCGCGATCGCGCCGGGCGTGACGGCGGTTCGAATCCTCGCCTGAATGCTCCCTCTCCCCCGCCCAATCCGCCAAAGCAACTGAATACCTCGCCACATTTCTGCGCCGACTGAAGCGTTCTTCGAGCTGTAACGCGGTTGCATGTGCGCCCGTCGGCGCGCCAATGTCAAATGTTTAGATTTGACCCCTTCTACCCCGACTTTGCTAGATGCGATTTTGAATCAGTGCCAATGGATTGTTGGCGAATTTCACGATCACACCGGCTTCGAGGTGCTCGCGCGTTTGGCACCGCATTTTCATCTGGATCTGAAAAAGAAGATCTTTCGTTAGCGCTTTCGCTTTCACGCCTGCAACCTCAGCAAAATGCAGCAGCTGTCTCGCTCCGATCTCGACGCGTTGCAGCGTTGAAGCTAGGACGGCCGAAATTACGCACTTCTGTGGCGGACGGGCGTATTGCTTGCAAACGAGTTCGAACTA
>QHPZ01000251.1 GCA_003219225.1 Verrucomicrobiota bacterium
CGCAACGCCGTCGATCATACTCAGGCCGGTCGGAAGCATGGCCAGGGCGAGCGCGAGACAGGCGAGCTTTGGGCGGCGCGTCAGCACCAGATAAACCGCGGCGGCAGAACAAAACACCAGCGCGCTGGCGATGATGATGAACATCGGCCGCAGCCCGAGCCAGGATGCGCCCGGAATGCGATGCAGCGCGCGCAGTGTTGTCCAGCTCGTGTCGCCGTTGGCGTGAGGACCGTTTGCACCAGCGACAAACTTTGGAAGCACCAACGCGATGCCGCCGACAAGCGCTCCGATAACACCGACGAGCGCGGCCCCCACCATGCGCAAGTTTCGGGAAGTTCTCAGCCACACGCCGGCCGCCCAGAGCGCAAACCCGCTCCACATGCTCATCGAGTAGTAATCCTGCCGTTGACCGATCAGAAGCAGTGGAACGAACCCAACTGTCATCCAGCAAAGCGGCAGGGCATCGGCAAATTCTATTTCGCGCGGCCGGATGACGCGACGCCAGGAGAAGAGCACGCCGGGGAGTAGCGCAAGCAGCCAGGGGAACCACCAGAGGAAATGCAACGCCACAAAATGCAAGCGCGGCACGCCGTTATCACTGCCTGCCGCCGCGGGCGCGCTGTGCAAATGCCCCAGCCACTCAACCATCACCAGTTGGCGCAGGAAACCTGGGAAAGTCGATTCCGCCCAGATGTACCAAGGCGCGACGAGCAACACGAAGATCAACAAATACGACCAGTGCGGCAGTTGGCGGAACCGCACGCGTGCTTCACGGAAAAAAATGGCGAGCAGTCCAATCACTCCTGCGGGAAAAAGCAGCCCGTGCACACCTTTGGTGAGCGATGCGAGCGCAGCGCAGATCCAAAACCCCAGAAACCACCACCGCCGATAGCGCCGCCGTTGATAACCGCAGACCGCGCAGAACATCGCCGCCGTCACAAACGCGCTGAAGAGCGGCTCGGGCATGATGATGCCCCCGAGCAAAAACGCGCCGACCGAGCAGAGATAAATCAGGCCGGCCAGAAATCCCCGCCAGTAATCGGCCAGCCGTTCGCCGATGAGAAACGTAAGTGCGACTGTCGCGATTGTGGCCAGGGCAATTGGCAAACGCGCGGCGGCCGTGTTGATTCCGAACAGCTTGAACGAACCGATCATGAGCCAGTAGAGCAACGGCGGCTTGCGCAAGCGCGGCAGCCCGTCGTTGGTCGGCAGCAGCCAGTGATGCGACTCGATCATTTCACGCGCCGCGCCCGCATACTGGCCTTCGGTGTGCCCGTAAAGATCCCCCCAGCCGATCGTCGCCAGATGGGAGAGCGCCGCCAGCGCGAGCAAAAAAACAAGCAGCGCGTGCCGCATCGGCGGCGGACTGATCGCCTGCGGCTCGAGCAGCGTTTCTTCAATTCGTAAAGTCTGCGCGCCTGCAACCATGTGATTTGTTAGGCCGTTTGTGCAACGTCTGGCACGGCGGCGAGAGTGCGATATTTCTCCCACTCTTGCGGCAACGGCAGCGGGCGCGCCGCAGGCATTTCGATCAAAGCCATCATCTGCCGACAGGTCGCGATCAACTCGTCGTCGCTCAGTCGCACGACGCGGAATCCGCACCAGAATCGCACGCGCTCGATTCTTTCGAGCCAGCCTTCAATTCGCAGCTGGTCGCCGAATTTCGCGGCGCGGCGATACTCAATCTCGGTGCGGACGACCACCGGGTACTGCTGCTTTGTGGCCATGTCCACGAGCCGCAGCCCGAGTTCTTCGGCCAGGAGCGTCCGCGGCGTCTCGATAAAGCGCAGGTAGGCGATGTTCGAGACGCCGCCGCCGGAGTCGGTATCGAAGAACATCACTTGGACTTCAGTTTGAATGCGCGGCACTTTGGAATTCACGACGGCGGAAACTACCACGAAGACCACGAAGGGAACGGAAGTAAATTCAAATTATCTTCGTGTCCTTCGTGTTGATCGGATCACTTACTCGCAAGATCGACATCACAGCCGCGACCACTTCCTGGACACCGACCGCTTTCATGCAGCGAAAATCAATCGGGCATTCGCGCAGGAAACAGGGACTGCATTCCACCTGGTGACGCAGCACGATATGACCATCTCCGAGCGGTCCCGTCAGGCGCGGCTCGGTCGAGCCGAAAACCGCAACCACCGGAACTCCGAGCAAAGCCGCGACATGCATTGCACCCGTATCGTTGGTCAGGAGCAAACGACACTGGCCCAACTCCGCGATCAGTTGCTCGACGGTCGTCTGGCCGGCGCGATTGGTGCATGATTCGCCGAGCGCCCTGGCAATTTGCTCTGTTACCGGCAGGTCGTTTTTTGTGCCGAATAAGATCCAATGCAGTGGCGTTTGCGCGTTCACCGCCGCGGCTGCTTCGGCGAAGCGCTCTGGCAACCAGCGTTTTGCCGGGCCGTATTCTGCGCCCGGGCAAAGACCGACCAATGTTTGATGTTCGATGTTTGATGTTCGATGTGACACGGGAAGTTCGCCGTTTGTCGTTTCTGCGCCGCAGTCTTCCGCGATACGCAAATAACGGCGCGCGTGATGTTCCGGTGGGCCGGGTGCGCGCGGTTCGCGCACGATCTGGTTGACCAGCCAACTGCGCCGATGACCGTGATAGCCAATGCGCTGACGGATTCCGCTCAGCCAAACTTCGAGCGCGCTCCGCAATGAGTTCGGAAACAGGATCGCGACGTCAAACGGCGCGCGCGACCGAATAAGCCGCATCGTCGCGAAGAGCGATTTGTTCGGCAGGGGCAGGATCTCGTCGACTTCGCTCACCAGTTTCCAGATCGGCGCGAGATTGGCCGGGGCCATGATCGACAACTGCGCATCGGGTCGTCCGTTTTTAATCGCGCGCACTGCCGGTATGCTCATGACCGAATCGCCGAGCCAGTTGCTCGCTCGCACGAGAATGCGGAACGGCTGCAGATCTTGGGGAGAACAACCGGGCGGCAGGTAAACGCCGCGTTTGTAGCGAGTGAGAAGAAAATTTGGGATCGGCGTCTTCCACCGATTGTGCACCCAGAACCAATCTTCGGGCGCGTGGCGAATTTGCCGCTCGATGATCTCGTTCATCTTCGCGGTCAGCTCTTCAACTGAAGCGCCCGCGGTGTCGAAGTGCTCGGTAAAAACCATGCGCCATCGGCCGATGCCATCGGTGTAGACGGCGGCGGCAAGGAAAACGGCGCTGGTGCGTTTGGTGAGCAAAGCGGGCAGCGACGAAGTGGAAGCAAGCCTGCCGAAAAACGGCGTCCAAATCCCGTGATCGCCGGCATGTTGATCGCCCAAAATCCCCACGCCGCCGCCGGCGCGGAGAAACTGAATCACCGCCTGAAAACCTTCCGCGCGGTCGAACAAGGTGAGGCCTGTTCGGCGGCGTGCGCGCCGCACATGTGCATCAATAAAGCGATTGCCCAGCTTCTGATAA
>QHPZ01000007.1:0-3888 GCA_003219225.1 Verrucomicrobiota bacterium
CTGCCGGGCACGGTGGTGAAGCCGTCGGCTCGCGTGACCGAATGGATGTCGATGTCGGCGTAACGATTGTCGCGATTGGTCGCATAGAGGTTGGCGCGAATGCTGTAGTCGCTGATCTCCGCGGGAAGTGAGATTGCCGGCGGAATTTTCAGTTCGAATTCGAGCGCGACATTTTTCCCGCGCATCTTCGGCGGATGATCGGCGCCGAGCCAGGCGAAACCGGAGACCACGGCAGTGAGCGCGATGGTGGACAAGATCGACAATCCCTGTGCGAAAAGAAAACCGGCAAAGCCCGGCCGGCGGCTCCGGAGCGACACGATGAGGCCAATCGCAAATCCCACGATCAATCCAAGCGGCGCGAACAGAAAGACGACTGCCATCCCGCGCTGCCCTTCCATGTCGGACACGCGATATAACCTGGTCAGGTAGTCCGAGGCAAAGATCGCGAGAAATGCGCTGGCAAGCGCAGTGATCAGCGCGATAGCAAAAGCCCGAAGGAAGCGCATCGCTACGATCGTATCTCTCGCTAACACCGGCTTTCAAGCCGGTGCTGCTTCTGTAGCCACGGCCCTGCGGGCCGTCAGCAGTTGGGGCAAACCCAGACCGGCCACAGGCCGGTGGCTACAGCGCGCGTGTGCTCACGTCTTCCCGGCGCGTTTGCCGAGGAGCTTGGCGATATCAAAATCGACGAAATCGGCATGATGGAAAATGATCGATTCGATCGAGCGCTCGACCTTGTCGCCCTCGTGGCTGTGCGTCGCGATGATGTGCAGGACTTCGCCGGGAATGCCGTGTTTATAGGCGAGCGCGACGCCGCTGAAGGGGTGGCGCACTTGCTGGCCGAAAGTGCCCTGAATCACTTTTCCTGAAGTGTCCCGGGCGTACTCGAGCGGCTTGCCCACGTCGGCCAAAAGCGCGCCGGCAATGAGATAATCGCGCTCGATTGGAATACCGCAGCGGAATGAATTCACCAGCACATCGGCGATGGCAATGCACTGACGCGCGCAGGAATTGAGATGCTCGACAAACGTCATCTCGATATCGCCCGCCAGCAGCGTGAACTTGACCGCGCGCAGTTCGTCGAACGTCCAGCCTTTTCCGCCGCAGCCGGTCGTGATCGCTTCGTTCCAGACGGCCGCGACTTTTTCGCGCAGCGATTCGTCGCTGATCTCCATCAAACTGGGAAAAAGCTCCGCGATTTCTTTGACGCCGTAACGCATGAGTAACCACTAATAAACACGAATGGACACGAAGAGCGAAAGCTGTTGCCGAATCGGTCTCCTGAATTCGTGTTTATTCGTGTTCATTCGTGGTTAAACCTCTCGGCGCCGGCCCATCGTAGCCGTGATTGATGGGATCGATGCGGCGCATCGGGCGCTCGCGCGTTTGTTCTTCGAGGACGTGCGCGACCAAGCCCGGCGTGCGCGCGATCATAAAAATTCCGTTGAATGCAGCCGGGTTCATGCCGAGGTCGGCGAGGATCGCGCCGATTGCGCCGTCCACATTGATGGGCAGCGATTTTTTCGCATCGGCGAAGGATTTTTCCACCGCACGCGCCGCGTGCATGTGTAGTCCATCCACCCCGGCTTCGCGCGCGAGCTCGAACAATCGCGCCGTGCGCGGGTCTTTGGTGTGTAGGCGATGGCCGAAACCCGCCATGCGCTCGCCGGCTTCGCGCATCGCGGTGAGAGTACGCGCGGCAGCTTCATCGAGCGAAATGGCCTCGCGCGCGGCGCGATCGGAGATTATTTTCAATTGCCGCGCGCAATCTTCGATCGCGCCGCCGTGGTGGCGATTGATCGACATCACACCGGCTGCGACCGCGGCGCTCAGGGACGCGCCGGTGGAGGCGACCGTTCGCGCCGCCAGCGCGCTTGGCGGCGTTGCTCCGTGATCGATCGATGAAACTAAAATCGCGTCCATCAAGCGCGCGATCGGCTCGGCAGGCAGCTCGCCCGTCAAAATCAAATACACCGCCGCGCCAAATGAGACGCGGCCCATCAGCTCGGCAATATCGTAGCCGCGCACGGCAACACGATTCGGCTCGATCCGCGTGACCGCGGTGTTCCAAACCGCATTCTTGTCCGCTTCGCTCATCAGACTTTCTCCTTTCATTCGCTTGAGAATGTCAACCACGGCCTGCGGCAATTCGCCAAACGCATCCACGACCGTAGCGCCTGCGTCGCGCAACGCTTTCATTTTACCGGCGTGCGTGCCGCGGCCGCCTTCGATAATCGCACCGGCGTGACTGAACCGCGTACCTTCGCGCGCGGCTTTGCCGCCAATATAGGCAATCACCGGTTTGGAGATTTTTCGATCGACAATCAACTGCGCGAGTTCTTCTTCCTGGGAGGAGCCGATCTCGCCAAAGATCACGATCGCTTCGGTGAACGGATCGGATTCGAACATCAGTGCTGCATCGGGCAAACGGACCCCAATCACCGCATCGCCGCCGATATGGACAATCGTTGAAATGCGCACGCCGGCTTGGCCGAGATAATAGCCGGTGCTCGAAGCCATGCCGCCGGAGCGACTGATGACTCCGACACCTTTCGGCACACCGGGCTTAAACCATTGGCGTGCGCTTTCCGCGCGACCGCCGATCATGCCAACGACGGCTTTGCCGGGGCTCAAAACACCGAGCGTGTTTGGGCCGACGAACATCGCACCGTTCGCTTTTGCCGCCGCAGCGATCTCCATCGCATCCCAAACCGGAACACGATCCGGCACAAGCACAGTGAGTTTGATCCCGGCGTCGATTGCGGAAATCGCCGCCTCTTTGACGCCGGCCGCGGGCACGAACACGACCGAGATGTCGATCTTGCCGAGCGCTTTCACTGCGTCCTGCGGGGTGTTGAACACGGGAACGCCGAGAACAGTTTGCCCGGCTTTGCCCGGCGTCACACCAGCGATGACTTGCGTCCCGTACTCGCGCATCAATCGCGTGCGCGCCTGGCCTTCGCGACCGGTGATGCCTTGCACCAGGACGCGCTTTTTCTCGTCGATCAGAATCGCCATCTACTGCATACCTCCGATCAGTTCGTCCAGTCCGGGAATATCGAGTTGCAAATAAAAACCATCGACACCGGCGAGGCGGCACTCGACATCGCAGGCGAGCAGCTCGGAATCCTTGCTCGCGAACTCTTCCGGCGGGAGCGACGGTGCGGGCGCACCGCCAACATTGACAATCAGACCGCCGGAGTGTTCTTGCACAGCCGAGCGGATTTCCGCCCACCGCGCGGTGTCGATCCAGACGCGCCCGTTTTTGACCGGGAGCATTATGGCCGTTGAATCATGGGGGAAGCTGTCAGCTTCCCCTACAGACTGGACAAATTGCGGCACTCGTGGAGCGCGCGGTTTCCACTTTTTGCCGCTGGTCTGAGCGACGAGTTCGTGAAAGCGCGCGGCGATAAACGCCGGGGTGTCGATCTTGCGATAACTTTCCACCGACGCGCGGAGCAGCTTCGATATGCGCGTCAGAATTTCGACGGCGCGATCTTCGGTGTTGCCGCCGAGACGAATGACCGCGGGAATATCCAGAGCGAGTTCCCAAAATGCTTTGGCCAGACCGTAGGCAGACCAAAATTGTTCCTGGCTGGCCACGCCGGAGCCGGAGCCAAAATATCCAACAAGTTCCGGCTGCGCGAGAATGATGCGCGCGGCGCGGTACACTTTCGAGGCAGACGGATTGCCGCTGGTGTCGGTGAAATTGGCAATCGTGAACCCCACGTTCACAACCGCGTCCATCGACATCATCGATCCACCGCCGCCAGCGCCGTGGAAACCAACTAGGCCCTTGGATCCCTTCGGCGCAACCGTTGCCAGCTGCGCGAAATAAAATGTGCCGCGATGATCGTTTTGCTCGACGGCGTAGGCCACGCGTTCGAG
>QHPZ01000007.1:4003-4621 GCA_003219225.1 Verrucomicrobiota bacterium
TCAAGCGATCGAGCTTCGACGCTGCGCGCCGCGGCGAAAAGTTTTCGAATCGACTCGGCCAATTGCTTTGCCTTTGCCGGCAAAAGCCCGGACAAATCGGCGGCTTTATCCACCGCCGAATCGGACGGCCCCCGATTCACATCGCATGGAATGCGTTGCGTCGAAGCGGCGCGCTCCTCGATGCCCGTGCCGCCGCCGGCAGCAAAAATGATGATTGGCGCGCGGGCAGCGTCATCGATCGCGAATGACAGAAAAAATTCCCGGTCGATGTCGATCTTTTCTTCAACCAACACCGCTTCGACGGGGAACTGTCCGACTTTCATCGCCAGCATGCGGGCGGCTTTCCCGCGCACATCGATAGGTCTTTTGTCAAAGGCCACGCCACCGATCCCGGCACGACCGGTCGTCCAAGTCTGGATCTTGATCACGACTTCGCCGCCTATTTCTTTGGCCGCAGCGGCGGCTTCATCTGCGCTAGAAGCGGCGCGCCCCCGCGGAATGTTGAAGCCGTTCGCAGCGAGAATGGCTTTGCCTTGGTATTCGTGGAGTCGCGCCATCGCTTTTGATTAACGGGCGATTCTACCCAAATCCGATATTGCCGCCATCATACTGTCGATC
>QHPZ01000007.1:4643-5923 GCA_003219225.1 Verrucomicrobiota bacterium
CCGTGGTGGTGCCGCATCATCGCGCGGGCACGTTCCCCGACCACCTCACGCCGCGAATGGGGGCGCTTGGTTTTTTTGCGCCGTACCTGAAAGAGCATGGTTGCGCCGGCCTGAGCTACACCGCCTACGGGTTAATTATGCAAGAACTCGAGCGGGCGGATTCAGGCCTGCGCTCGCTCGCGTCGGTCCAGGGCGCGCTCACGATCTACGCGATTCGTTCCTTTGGCACGCCCGAGCAGCATGCGCGCTGGTTGCCGGGCTTAGTTTCAGGTGAGTGCGTCGGTTGTTTCGCGCTGACCGAGCATGGTCACGGCTCCGATCCCGGCGGAATGGAAACGCGAGCCACGCGCCATGGCGATGAATATGTCCTGAATGGCAGCAAATGTTGGATCGGCAACGCCTCGATCGCCGATGTAAAGGTCGTTTGGGCGAAAGATGATGAGGGGCGCGTCGGCGGATTTGTGGTCGAGAAAAATGCGCCGGGGTTTCGCGCCTGCGATATCGAAGGAAAATTCAGCCTCCGCATGTCGCGAACGTCGGAGTGCTGGTTCGAGGATTGCCGCATACCCGCGGAGAACCGGCTGCCGGAAGCGAAGGGACTGGGCGCGGCCTTATTGTGCCTGGCTCAGGCGCGCGTGGGCGTGGCGTGGGGAGTGATCGGCGCGGCGCTCGATTGTTACGAGACTGTTCTGGAGTATGCGAAAGCGCGCGAACAATTCAACCGGCCGATCGCCGGGTTCCAACTCGTGCAGGAGAAACTCGTCTGGATGGTGCAGGAGATCACGAAGGCGCAGTTACTGGCGCTGCGCCTCACCCGGATGATGGAAGCCGGCACGGCAACGCCGGCGCACATTTCGTTGGCGAAACGCAACAATGTTTGGATGGCGTTGGAGTGCGCTCGTAAAGCCCGCGACATTCTCGGCGCCGCCGGCATCACCGATCGCTATTCAGTGATACGGCACCTGATGAACTTGGAGAGCGTGTTGACCTATGAAGGCACCCACGACATTCACACGCTGGTCGTCGGGCGCGACATTACCGGCCTCAGTGCCTTCAAAGCCTGCTGATTAATCACTGCGCAAATGAGCCAAACAGATTGGGAAGCGATCAGCGCGATCTCGCAAATGATCGGCTCCGTGGCGGTCGTGTTCTCGGTGCTTTACCTCGCAATTCAGGTGCATGGCAGCACACGCGTGGCAAAGCTCGCGGCGCAGGATGCCGCTGCTACCTCCCTGCGGGAAGTCACGCGACCGTTTGCCGAAAACGCCGATCTCGCGCGC
>QHPZ01000252.1 GCA_003219225.1 Verrucomicrobiota bacterium
TCAACAATTCGCGATCGTACTTGGCCGCTTCCGCCATCGCCGCTTCGAGCTCGCTCGCGTTTTTAACGATCACCACACCGACGGTCGAACCTTCGCGCGGCGGCTTCACCACGATCGGCAAGGCAATCGTTGGGCGCTGTCCGGGTTGCATCACTTCCCATTGCGGCGTGCGCACGCCATGGGCGCGGAATTTTTCCTTCGACCGAATTTTATCGAACGTAAGCCGGCTCTCTTCGACGCCGTCGCCCGTGTAATGCACGCCGCGGTCTTCGAGAATTTTCTGGAGCCGGCCGTCCTCGCCGAACGTTCCGTGAATGGTCAGGAAGGCAAGATCGACATCCTGCGGGAGCTGGAAGTTTTCGTCGCGCACGTCAATATCGACGACTTCCGCGCCTAACGAGCGCAGCACTTTCGTCACGCCGCGCGCGGTCGCGAGCGAAACCTCGCGCTCCGAGCCCGGCCCGCCCATCAAGACCGCAATGTTTTTGGGTAAATCTCCCTGGCTCATGAAGTCATTCTCGCGTTTTCAAGCCGCTGAGCTGGGGAGCGCGGGCGAGGCGCCCGCGCTCCCCAGCTCCATCCTCATCTAATCCTCCCCCACGATTTGCACTTCGGTTTCCAACTCGAGGCCGCGCTTCGTGCGCGCGGCCGTTTGGATCCGCTCGATCAGCGCGAGCATGTCGGCCGCCGTCGCGCCGCCATCGTTCACGATAAAATTCCCGTGCACCTCCGACACGCGCGCCTGGCCGATACGCATATTTTTCAAACCGAGCTCGTCCACCAGTTTTCCCGCCGGACAACTATCCGGGTTTTTGAAAATGCAGCCCGCGCTTTTTGCGATCGGCTGGGTGCTGCGCCGCCTCTTCTGCGACTCCTGCAAATGCGCGTCAATCTCCTCGCGTGGTGCAGCGGCGCCGCGAAAAGTCGCCGAAACCGCGTAATTGTTTCGCAGCAGCGGAAAGTCGCGATAGCGCACTTCGAGTTCATGTCGATCTTGCGTGTGCGGATTTCCCTCCGCATCGAGATAGTGCACGCGCGCAACTTTCTCGAACAATTGCGAGCCCATCGCGCCGGCGTTCATGCGCAGTCCGCCGCCGACAGCGCCGGGAATCCCCTCCATGAATTCGAGCCCGCCGAGTCCGGCCGAGCGCGCCGCGTAGGCGACTTCTTTCATCCCCACACCGACGCCGGCCGTAATCTCCTGCCCATCGATGTCGATCTTGTCGAACTCGCCGCCGCTTGGATGCACAACGACGCCGCGGATCCCGCCATCGCGCACGAGCAGATTCGAACCGCGGCCAATGACAAAGAGCGGCAGACTTTCGCGCCGGCAAAAACGGATCAGCTCAGCGAAGGAATTTTCACTGCGCGGCTCGACCCAGAATTGCGCCGGACCGCCGACGCGCAATGTCGTGTGCCTGGCGAGCGGCTCATACAACCGCACGTCGCCCTCTGCGCCCACCATTTCCTTCAACTTTTCAGCGGTGACCAGGTCGGCCGCGAGGATCGACAACTGCTCGTGAATGTTTCCGGCGCCGAGGCTGAGCACAAGATCGCCGCTGTCGAGAATGTTGCCAACGTCGCGATGGACCCACTCAAAGCGCGGCTGATAACTGACGGCGCGATGCCCATGCGCTGCGATTGCGTCGGCGATAGTTTTGCCGCTGATTTCTGGGAGCGGCGTTTCGCTCGCCGGATAAACGTCGGTCACGACGACACGATCGGCGTCATCGAACGCGCGGCCGAATTCTTCGGCCAGCGCCTTGGTGCGCGAATAGCGATGCGGCTGAAACATGGTGAGTACGCGTTTGCGTCGCATCGCGCGCGCGGTCTTAAGGGTCGCTTTGATTTCAGTGGGATGATGCCCGTAATCGTCCACCAAAAGGAAACGCGCGCTGTCGTATTTAACCTCGAATCGTCGCCGCGCGTGCTCGAATTTCCGGAGCGAAGCGGCGATTTTATCGAAAGGCACGCCGAGCTCGCTCGCCAGCGCGACCACGCCGACGGCGTTGTGAATGTTGTGCTCGCCAGGCACGTTCAACATCCCGTCTCCGAGTTTTTTGCCGCCGCGGTAAACGGAAAACGCCGAACCGAAGTCGCGCAGTTGAATGTCGCCGGCTCGGTAATCGGCCGCCGAGCCCAAACCAAAGGAAATTCCGCGCCGGCAAGATCGACATAGTCGCGTCGCGACCGGATCGTAGGCGCTGAAGAAAACGTTCCCGCTGGTTTGCTCAATCAGCTGAGCAAAAACTTTTTCGATCGCGAAAAGGTTGGAATAAAAATCGAGGTGCTCCTCTTCTACGTTCAGAACAAGAATGTGCTCGGGATGAAATAACGCGATCGTGCCGTCGCTCTCGTCACCTTCGGCGACGAAATATTCGCCGCGCGCGTCCCAGTGCGCGTTCATGCCGAGCACCGGGATTTCCGCGCCGACGTAATGCGAGGGTTGCAGGCCGCCTGCGCGCAACACGTACGCGGCCATGGCCGAAGTGGTGGTTTTACCGTGCATGCCAACGATGAGGATGCCGCGTTTGGCAGACATGATTGCGGCAAGAGCTTCGGCGCGGCGCACGGTCGGCTTACCCGCCGCGCGCGCACTGGCAAGAATGGGATTGTCGACGTTGATCGCCGAAGAAAAAATGACCAGTTCGGCGTCGGCTGCGTCTTCAGAACGATGCTCGAGATGAAAACGCAGACCGAGCCGCTGCAATCGCTCCGTTTCCTGCGTCGTTACTTTGTCCGAGCCGCTGACCTCGTGAGCGAGCTCGAGCAAAAGCGCGGCGAGCCCGCTCATCCCACTGCCGCCCACACCGATGAGATGAACCCGGTGGCGTTCGCGCGTGAGCCACTTCGCCAGAGCCGCCTTCGCCAGGGCTTCGCCGGCCGAGTCGACATCACGCACGCTTTGCATGCTCGGTGTATTTTTCCATCGTTGCAACGACGCGATTGGCTGCGTCCTTCGGCGCGAGGTGCTCGGCGCTCTCCGACATGCGGCGAAGTTTTTGTCGATCTTCAATCAGCTCCCTGATTTTGTGGGCCAGAGAGTCGTCGACGATTTGCGATTCCTTCACCAGCACGGCGGCACCCGCGCGCACGAAGATCTCTGCGTTACGCGTCTGGTGATCATCGGTCGCGTATGGAAACGGAATCAAAATGCTGGGAAGACCGAACAACGCGAGCTCGGCCAGGCTGGCTGCTCCGGCGCGCGCGATCGCGAAATCGGCCGCGCTGTAAATTTCCTCCATCTGATGATGAAAGCATGTAACGAACGCGGGGAGGTTTTCGCGCTGGTAATTGTCGGCCACGAGGCGTTCATCGCGCGTGCCGGAAAGATGGACAACCTGCAGAGGCAGGTCGCGCAGCAACGGCATCGCTTTGATGAGCGCCTGATTGATGCCGCTCGCGCCCTGGCTGCCGCCCATCACCAGCATGGTCAAGCGATCGTGGCGCAGGCCGAGTTTCTGTCGGGCGAGTTCTCGATCGATACGCTTGAGCTCGGTGCGCACCGGCGTGCCGGTTACCTCCGTGCGCACTCGCGGAAAAAACTGCGCGCATTCTTTGAACCCAAGCAAAACGGCGCGCACCATCCGCGCTGTCAGCCGATTCGCTCTTCCCGGGACAGCGTTAGACTCATGAATGAACGTAGAGATGCCACGCAACCGGCCGGCGAGGATGGGCGCGGTAGAGGTAAACCCGCCCATCCCGAGCACAGCCTGCGGCTTGAAGTTTTGGTAAATAGATCGGCACCGCGCCAGGCTTTCATTGAACCGGCGCAGAAAACCGAAAATCGCGGGCGAATAAAACGATGGGAACCCGATCGTCGGCAGCTTTTCAAAGCGAAATTGCGAGCGGGTGGAAAGCGCGAGCGCGTCGATTTCTTTTTCCGAGACAAAAAGCATGACTTCATGGCCGCGCTCGTGCAGCACTTCGGCGACCGCGATGCCGGGGAAAAGATGTCCACCGGTGCCACCGCATGCGATGACGGCGTTCATATCCGAGGCGTGACGCGGGCGTGCAGAGGGATGCGGTTCTTTTGTGGCTCGAGCACCGCCTGACGATAAATATTCAAGAGCAACCCGATGCCAAACAGGCAGGCGACGAGGTTCGATCCGCCGTAGCTGATGAATGGCAAGGGCAAACCTTTGTTCGGCAACAGCGACGTTGTCACACCAATGTTGACCGCGGCCTGCAACGTGAGCAGCGACACGATCCCGCAGCCGAGGAGTAAACCGAACCGGTCCTTGGCGTGGAGCGCGATCATCATTCCGCAAACAATGATCACGACAAACAGAAAAATGACCAGCAGGCTCACCCGGAGACCGAGCTCTTCGCCGATAATGGGAAAAATGAAGTCGGTGTGCGCGTAGGGCAGATAGAGCATTTTCTGCCGGCCGTTGCCGAGACCGAGGCCTTCCATTCCGCCGCTGCCCCAGGCGAGCAACGCCTGCATTTGCTGCAGCCCCGCATCCTGTTTGAACCGCTCCGGATCGAGAAAAGCCGCCAACCGACCCATGCGTTCGGCCATCTGCGTCGCCAGGACAAGAATGGCGCCAAGTCCGGCAAATGCCACCGAACCGAGTAGGATCGGATTGGCTCCGGCCACGAACATGACCACGAAAGCAGTCGCGCCGAGGAGCACGGTCGTGCCAAGATCAACCTCGCACAAAATGAGTGCGAGCAGCAGGGCTGTGATCGCGAGCGGAAGCGCAAAGCCGAGCAGAACGCCTGCGCTCTCTTTTTCGTAGCGTGAAAACCAGGCGGCGAGAAAAAACACGGCCGCGATCTTGGCGAGCTCCGACGGTTGAAAACCGATTTGACCCCAGCCGACCCAGCGGCGGGAGCCGTTGATACGCAGGCCGATGTGGGGAACGAAACACAGCGTCAGCGCAACCAAAGCGAGCAGGAACCAGATCCACCAAGTCCGTTGCCAGAAATGGTAATCGATGAGCGCGGCGGCACCGCAAAGCACCAGACCGATGCCGATCCAGACCGCCTGACGACGAATAAAAAAATAGACGTCGCCATGCTTGTTCTGCGCGAATGCGCTCGTGCTAAAAAGCATCACGATCCCGATGACGAGCATCGCGAGCACGGCGAGGAATAAAATGTAGGCGCTCTTACGATGCATCGTCAGATCGACATCTTCGCAGCGACGTGGCTCATTCGTCGGTTCTCTTTCCTTTAACGGTTTTGCTCGGGATCAGCAGTTTTTGCCCGACGCGCAGTTTGCGCGGGTCGTCGATGTGATTGAGCGCGATTAGTTCGTCGTATGAAACTTTCAATTTGCGCGCGATCGTGACCGGATTGTCGCCCTTCGCGACGACGTAGGTCCTGTGCGACTCATGCGTCGCATCCTCGAGCGGCAACGCGCGCTTGATGTGCTCGCCGGTTGAGACTGAAGTGATCGGGCGGGGCGACGCGGCCGGCGCGACGCCGACGTAAGTCGGCGAGGAGGAGGCCTGACGCGCCTTAATCGCGTTGAAAGCGATAATCCCCGACACCGCTACGACGTGGAGCAGCAAAACGATCAGCAGCGCGCGCGACAATTTCATGTTCGGCTCCGACAGCTCTTCGTAATCGGCCGCGCTCGCGCGCATGGAACGGCGCGTTGCGGTCGCGCGCAGTTTCCGGCCACGTTTGCGCGAGCGGAGCACCCGAAACTGTTGAAACAGTTTCACCGCAGTAATGGTTCGCTCTCCCCTCGCTTCAGCGAGGTGTTAATGAGAAAAGGCGGATTCATTTTGGAAGAGCCTGGACGAGAACGCGAAACTGGTCGCCGCGATCGGCGTAGCTTTTGAACATGTCGAAAGAAGATGTGCCTGGGGAAAAGAGGACCACGTCACCCGGCCTGGCGCGGTCGTGGGCCCGCTCGACTGCATCGGCCAGCGAGCGGGCGACTTCCGCTTCAACCGCTCCGCTCCAGTCGCGCGCGATTCGTTCGGCCATTTCGCCGATCAAGATTGTCGATCTAACCTTTTCTTGCACGAGCGGGCGCAGCGGTTCGAAGGTGAATCCCTTGTCTTTGCCGCCGGCGATCAAGACGACCGGTTTGGTTTGTGCGAGCAATGCCTTCTCGACCGCATCGAGGTTCGTGGCCTTCGAGTCGTTGATGTAATCGACACCGCCGATTTCCCTGACCAATTCGCAGCGGTGCGGTCGCGGTTCGTAGGCGCGAAGCGGCGGCGCCATTTGCTCGAACGAAAGTCTGCGGACCATGCCGGCGGCGAGCGTCGCCATCAGGTTCTCGACGTTGTGCGAGCCGCGCAGCTTTGTCTCGGAAGGACGTAACACTGTTTTGCCGTCGTAAACGATCGCGCCTTCGCTTAACCGGAAATCGGCGCGATGGGTGTAGGCGCTGAACGTGATTTGTCGCGGCCTGATCGCGGCAAAATTGTCGAGGGCGTTGACGATCGCGACGTCGTCCTTGGTTTGATTTTCGAACGCGCGCAGCTTGGCCGCGCGATATTCGCCGACGGAGCGGTAACGATCGAGATGATCCGGGGCGAAGTTCAACCAGATGGCAATCGACGGATGAAAAGTTCGGATTGTTTCCAACTGAAACGAGCTCACTTCAACGGTCAGCACGTCGTAAATTTCGCGCTCGCGCGCGACTTCCGAGAGCGGTTTGCCGATGTTCCCGCACGCGATCGTGCGCTGGCCGCAGGCGTTCAACATCTGCGCGAGCAACTCGGTGGTCGTGGTTTTGCCGTTCGTGCCGGTAACGGCAATCACCGGAACGTCGATTGCGCGCCAGCCGAGCTCGAGCTCGCCGATGATGTCGATCTTGCGCGACAAAAAATCGCTCGCCAGTTGCGTCGTCGGATCGATCCCCGGACTTAGCACGGCAAATTGATAACTGGCCGGTGCGAGCTTCGTCGCTTCCGCTCCGCAGACGACGCGAATGCCCTGGGTGCGCAGGTTCTCAATGCTCGACTTGAGCAAATTTTTCTCTTCGGCGTCGTCGAGCACGGTGACGTGGGCGCCTTCCTCTTTCAGAAGAAGCGCCGCGGCCGTTCCGCTCAAACCGGCCCCGAGGACTGCGACGTTTTGGTTTTCGTAGCTCAAATTTGCTTACCTCAATTTCAACGTGGCCAAGCCGAGCAGCGCGCAAATCCCGGATAGAATCCAAAAGCGAACGATCACCGTATTTTCCTTCCAGCCCATCAATTCGAAATGATGATGGATCGGCGACATCGCAAAGATGCGGCGACCGGTCAGTTTAAAGCTTAGCACCTGCAGAATGACGGAAACGGCTTCGAGGACGAACACGCCGCCGACGACGACGAGCAGCAATTCCTGTTTGCAGCAGATCGCGACGACGCCCACCAAACCGCCGATGGCAAGCGAACCAGTGTCGCCCATGAAGATCTGCGCCGGATGACAGTTGAACCAGAGAAAACCGAAGCCGGCACCGATCAGCGCCGCGCAAACGACCGTCAGCTCGGCAGTAAATGGATAAAATGGGACCTGCAAATATTCGGCGACGCGAAAATTTCCCGCGATGTAAGAAAGACAAGCGTAGGCGAGCGCCACGGTCACGGTGCAACCGGTGGCGAGACCGTCGAGGCCGTCGGTCAGATTAACGGCATTGGACGCGCCGACGATGACGAGCGCAAAAAAGATGAAGGTGAACCAGCTCATGTTGTCGATCACGGCCGACTTGACGAACGGCACATAAAGCGAGCGCGCCTGCACTTCGAGCAGCGGGCTGCTGAGAAAGACGCACGTCACGATGACGGCGAGAATAATCTGGAAGAGCAACTTGTAGCGGCCGCTGACCCCGGCCGATTTTTTCTTCGTGACCTT
>QHPZ01000003.1:0-1626 GCA_003219225.1 Verrucomicrobiota bacterium
CAACCGCATCCTGCCCTCGAGAATGTGCACGAGCTGCTCCTGCGGATGCGAATGCGCCGGCATCCTGCTGCCCGCCGCAAGTGTCGCAATCATTTGATACATCGTTTTCCCATGCGCCACCGTCCGGCGCGTGATCCCTGGGCAAATCTCAATCTCAGGATTATCGTCCTTCATGGCGAAACATTAGCCTGAGCTCGAGAAATCCGCGCAAATTTGTATCCGGCGCGGTCAGCTGCCGAAGTTGCATGTGTCGCGCGTGATCTCGACGACGACGGAGTGTTTTGCTATCATCGCGCATTCCTCAGCCGGCCATTCCCACCGCGAAGCGCTCGCCTGCCAGCAAGACGGGCGACGCTGATGGCGCACTCGATCCACGATTCACCAATCGCGAACGCCAGCCCGGTCTCGTTCTTCTCCGCGCGCTCGCTATCATCGTCGTGGTCATTTACCACGCCGGCATCATGGGTTTTCCGCTGCCGGGGCGCGTTCATCGCTGGGGCTGGATCGGTGTCGATCTTTTCTTTGTCCTGAGCGGTTATTTAATCGGCGGCCAATTACTCGCGCCGCTCGCGCGCGATCAGCGCATCGATCTCGGCCGGTTCTTCGCGCGTCGCGTGTTCCGGATCATGCCAGCGTATTTCGTCGTTCTGGCGATCTACTTTGTGCTGCCACGGTCGCGCGAGTACCCCGACATGGCGCAACCGCTCTGGAAATTTCTCTTGTCGATCCAAAACGTTGCGTTGCACGGCGGCACCGCCTTCTCCCACGCGTGGTCGCTCGCCGTCGAAGACCAATTCTATCTCGTGCTGCCGTTCTTGTTGTTATTTCTGTATCGCCGGCCGCTCGCTGCGATCATTGTTCCTTGCGCCATCATCATCGGCGGAATCGCGCTTCGAACATTGCTGGCTTATCAAAATCTCACCGATACGGGCGTCGCGTTTCGCGGTTTCCAAGCGTGGATCTACTATCCGACCTGGACGCGGCTCGATCCGCTCGTGTTCGGTGTCGCGCTCGCGGCGATCGAAAAACCCGCGCTCGCGCTCATCGCTTACGCGCTGTGGCTCGGTGAGGGCGATTACATCACTCTCGCCGCGTGCATCTGGCAAGTTCCGCTGCTCGCGCTCGCGATGGCTACATTGCTCGTTTGTGCACAGAGCGATCGTCTCCCGCTGCGACGAGTGGCAATCCCCGGCGCGGCCTTCATCGCCAGCCTCGCCTACAGCGCCTACCTGATTCAAAAGCTGGGCATCCACGGCGTCGCCGCATTTTGCCGGGCGTACAATGTCGATCTTACATCTGCGCCCGCGCTCATTGGCGTCGAGCTCGCTGTCTATGCCGCCGCCACTCTCCTTTTCTTCGCCGTCGAACGACCGTTCCTCGAACTGCGCAACCGTGTCGCCCCGCGTCGGCGCGTTTGACCGGCCATTTTCGTTCTCACGTGGACAACGTTTCCGTTTTCTTCCTCGCCCAGGGCGAACAATCCGCCGACACCGTGATGGCGTGGTTGACCGCGTTCATCGGTGCCGCGCGGCAGACCCTCGATTTTGCCGTCTACGACATGCGCTTTAGTGACGCGCTGCGCGCCCGATTTGTCACAGCGTTGCGCGAGCGAGCGGACGCGGGCGT
>QHPZ01000003.1:1673-5064 GCA_003219225.1 Verrucomicrobiota bacterium
CAGCGATAAACCGCTCCGGCCCGATGTCGCCGGCGGCCAGGATCCCGCGCCGGCTGGAACGGGCGCCTTCATCCAGTCGTTAGGCTATCCATGGCGCCGGATCGCGGGAATGAAACTGATGCACAATAAATTCGTCGTGCGCGACGGCGCATCGGCCTGGACCGGCTCGACCAACATGACCGACGACGCGTTCACGCTGATGGAAAACAACATCGTCACCATCGATTCCGCGCCGTTGGCCGCATACTACGCGGAAGAATTCGAGCAGCTCTGGGAAAAAGAAAATTTCGAGAACACCGGTGACATCCGCACTGTTGCCGCGCCGATCACCTTTGCCGGTCAACCCGGAAACGCGCGCGTCATGTTCTCGCCCGGCCGCGGATACGAGATCGATTCCGAGATCGCGCGTCGTGTCCGGGAAGCGAAACGCCGGGTCCGCATTTGCAGTTTGTTGATCAACTCCGGCACACTCATTTCTGAGCTCGGCAATTTGTTGGATCGCGGAAGCGTCAGGATCGACGGCATCTACGATCGCACCCAGATGGAGGACGTTTACCGGCAGTGGCAGGAAGTGCCGTCAAATCGTTGGAACCTGCTCGGAAAAAATTCCACGCGCTACACCCCGACCAGCAAACACGATTACATGCACAACAAAGTGCTCGTCATCGACGACACCGTCATCACCGGATCTTACAATTTTTCCCGCAGCGCCGAGTTCAACGCCGAGAACATTCTTTTCATCGACAGTCCCCCGCTCGCCGAAACCTACAGCCATTATATCGATCATTTGATCGGCAAATACCGCAAATGACTCGTTCAGGACGCGGGGCCTTAGTTTGGCGCTCGCATCATAAGCCGCTTATGATGCATGATTGCGGCGTCGCAGATTTGGAGGTCTCGCACGCGTAAGCGCACCGCGGCGGCGCGGCTTGCCGGACGCGCCGGCGCTTTCGTAAGATCGACGGCGTGGAACTGCCGGGATCATCGGTCATCGCGCGCGGAGCTTGAGACTTGGATGTGATGAAGAACGCATTCATGGCCATCTCATCGGTCGGCCCTGATCGCGATCCATCGAGGGGCGCGCGAGAAGAGTGACCACGGGGGGCGGGATGGGACGACCCCCCGGGGTAATCTTCATTCCTGGTTCAGGGGATCGCGCGATCCGCGAAGCGAAACGCACCGCATTGAAAACCGGCAAGCCCTGGCCGCCCACCAACCCGCGCAATCGTCGCTTACTCAAACTCCACTGAGTACAGATTGCCTATCATAAGCCGCTTATGATGCATCAATTCCCACGGGGCAGAAATGTCGATGTGGCGTGTGCAATCTCGCATCGTAAGCCGCTTACGATGGATGAGTCGTTCGATGCAGAATTGAATCGTGTGCCGATGATTGATTGGGGTTCCCGTCTGCGAAAGACCATCGAGCAATTCAAGGACCTGCTGTGACTTCTGTCCGCTGACCTCTGCCCTCTGACCTCCGAGCACGTTGTAGCTCACATCCAGCGGCGGACTTCGCGTTCCAATTCCAGATAAGGCTCGCCGAATTTTGCGGTGAGATATCTCTCTTCGCGCAGGACAACCCCGTAATGCAGGATCAGGGCAAGCGGAACGACAAACAAGAGCGTGATCCAGTCGTTCAGAAAAAACCCGAGCGCGACCTGAAGCAAACAAAGCGCGAGGTACATCGGGTTCCGCGTAAAACGAAACGGCCCGCCGCGCACAATCGTTAACGCCGGCTTGGCCGGATCGATGTTCGTCCCGGCCGCGTTCATCGTCACCAGGGCCGATAACGCGAGCGCCGGCGCGAGAATGACGAGAGCAATCCCGCAGACGAGAGAGATGCCGTATCTCATGATCGGCAGCTGGAAGAGGAAGAAGTGCACCAGCGCGCTGATCACCGCGTGTCCCAACCAGATGAACGGCGGGAAAGCAATGACCCCGGGGTTATCCGATGATGTATCTAACTCTGCCATGCTGTGTCGGAGAACGTTCGCAGGCGGCGAACGACTTTGCACATCGAATCATGAGATCGGCACTGCGCCCGCGCCTACCAGTTTAACGCATCTGCTCGTCGCTATTTTCCGGATCTGGCGTATAGTCTTCGATGTCTAAACCGTCCGGAGCTTCTTTCACACGTCGGATGCCCGACAACGTAACCGAGGAGTTGGTGGCTGTGCTTTCATCCAAGGCCTCGTTCGAGTTCAAACCTTTGTTCGACATCGTTCTGCTTAATCTTCGGGAACGAAACGCTGCCAGTGGCGGGGAAGAAATGCTGCGGTTGCGCGTTTACGAAAAGCTTCAGGGCCTGGTCGGCCAGGGCGCGGTCAACCGAACTAAAGGCGTCGCCCCGCGCATGAACACGTTACGGGCGGAGATGAAACTCTTGCGCGCCGAGTGGGCTAAGAAGGTTCAGGCCAAGGCCGCTGCTGCGGCCAGGAATTGATTTTCTCGCAGCGCAAGCGCTGTGGAAATCAAAGCACGTCCTGCCCGGTGCCAAACATTGGTTGGTCGGGCGCGACCGCCGGGCGCGCCGAATGCCTTGCATAACGTCGCCACCCATTTTCGCACGCAGGCGACGGCAATGTCGATCTTGCCTTCGATATGGTTGGCACGGTCTGGGCTGTTCTGAATATTAATGACAATGGAGCGTTGCTTCGGTATGTTTCAGTATGCCCGCGACTAAATATCGACCCATTCGTGATATTCGGCGGAACGGTACGGTCTCGAAGACTGCGATCAGAGAGGCTGTTCGAAAAATCGCAGAACTGAAGCGAACTGACCCGAAAAGGTATAAGGCGAGAATCCGATCTGGCTCGGGCAAAGACGTTTTCTTAGTCGTGAAACACGGTGTGCCGCGTTGCACCTTAGAGTTGACGGACGCCGCTGAGGTCCGTATTCAGAACATCTATCGACTGATCGCGGAGTGTAATCACAGCATTCACGACATTTCGCGAACAGAAGTGCACGATCAGCCGTACCAGCTGCCGCGGTTCAACATGCCACTCGAGCTGGGGATATTTCTCGGCGCGAAGCGGTTCGGCGGCCCTTCATCCCGCAAGCGATGCCTGATCATGGATCGTGCACCATATCGGTATAAGCGGTTCATTTCAGACATTGGTGGTCGAGACATCAAGGCACACGATCGCAGCCCCGCGAAGGCGATTCGACATGTGCGTGACTGGCTGCAATCGGCTCCGGGTAAAACCGCGATACCTGGCGGCAAGAAAATTTGGAAAGACTATCAGCAGTTCAGGAGAGAGTTACCGGTAATTGCCGAAGAAGCACAGCTCGATCCGAGCCAGCTGACCTTGTTGGACTATCTGCAACTGGTCATCAACTGGTTGAAAGAACATCGCTAATCATCAGCCGCGGATGGAAGTCGACGACAT
>QHPZ01000253.1 GCA_003219225.1 Verrucomicrobiota bacterium
ATTGCATGGCGCATTTGCCAAAGGCGGAAACGCCCGCGCGCTGATGGACGGTATTGTAGAGGCGCTTGTGCCAGGCACCGGATTAATCAGCTCGGCGTTTGACACAAACGCCGCTACAACACCTTGACCGCGGTTCCGCGGAGCGGAGACTAACGCCGCGATGACCGATAAGAACACCACGCTCGTTCCGGAGGAGGGCTGGCATTGTTTGCATCTCTTCTACCGGGTCGAGTACGGTCAGTGGCAATTGCTCAGCCGCGAAGAGCAAAATGCCGCGAAGACAAATCTCACCCGACTCGTTCAGGAAATCCGTGCCATGGAGTCGACCCAGTTGCTTACGCTCAGCATCGTCACGCCGAAAGCCGATCTCGGGTTAATGCTAATCACGCCCGACCTGCACGATGCCAACAAGATCGACAAGCAACTGTCGCTCTCGTTGGGCCCGGACGTGCTCACGCCGGTTTACAGTTATTTTTCTCTGACTGAGGAAAGCGAATACATCACGACCGAACAGGAATACGCGCAGACGCTGGAAGAAGGCACCAGAAATAATCCGGCGAAGCTGAATGAAGCGCTGACCACGTTTCGCGACCGGATGAAGCATTATCGCCAGGAGCGCGTTTATCCGACGCTGCCCGATTGGCCGGTCGTTTGCTTTTACAACATGATCAAGCGCCGCGGCGAGCAGCACAACTGGTACGCGCTCCCTTACGAAGAACGCCGCAAACTCATGAAAGGCCACGCCAGCGTCGGCCGCGAGTTCGCCGGCAAGGTGAAACAACTCATCACCGGTTCGACCGGCCTCGACGACGCCGAATGGGGTGTGACCCTCTTCGCGCGCGACACGTTTCAAATCAAAGCGATCGTCTACAAGATGCGCTTCGATCCGGTGAGCGCGGAATTCGCCGAGTTCGGCGAATTTTTCATCGGCGTCCAATTGCCGCTCGATGAACTGTTCCGCCGGCTGCAACTCTGACGGTTGCGATCGGAACTGTAGGGGACGTTGACAGTGTCCCAACTTAAACACGGGAAGCTGTCAGCTTCCCCTACAGCGAAATCGCGGTAAATTGTCGATCTTGCACGGCCGTTCATTTACCGGATGGGTGACAGAGTGGCCGAATGTGCACGCCTGGAAAGCGTGTGTGCCCCAAAAGGGCACCGAGGGTTCGAATCCCTCCCCATCCGCATCGACTCGTGCTTCTAATCGTGCTCGTGCTCGATTAAGTCTTGCGCCTCTCTAGCACCTGCACTTCTTGCCGGAGCTTGATCACGCTGCCGCTCGGCAATACACCGCGAAAATTTACGCCAGGATAAATCATGCAGTCGCGGCCGATGACCGCGCCGGGATTGATCACAGCGTTGCAGCCGATTTCGGTGCGATCGCCAACGATCGCTCCGAATTTGCGCAGCCCGGTGGCGATGTCGCCTTGTTCTGCCGCGACTGCAATTTCGCCCTGATCAAGCTTGACGTTTGAGAGAATCACGCCCGCGCCAAGATGCGCGTGATAACCAAGGATGGAGTCGCCAACGTAATTAAAATGCGGCACCTGCGCGTCGTCGAAGATGATGCTGTTCTTGAACTCGCACGAGTTGCCCATGACCACGCCGTTGCCGACGACGACGTTCTCGCGCACGTAACAGCCGCTGCGGATCTGGCAATTCTCACCGATCCACGCCGGGCCTTTGAGCACGGCGCCTTGTTCGACAATCGTGCCCCGTCCGATAAAAACATTTTCGCTGATGAACGGTTTGCCGATCAGCTCACCGAGCACCGCCGGTTTAAGACGAAACTGCAAATAGCTGGCGATCTGTTTGAGCGCGTCCCAGATGTAATTCTGGTTCTCGAACAACTTCGGATGCGCGGTGTGTTCGAGGCTCAGGTAATCGGCAGGCGCGAACATTTGCTCGCGCTCAAGATGACGAAACCCTTCCAATTGGGCGAGTGTAAATTCCGCTCAAGTACGACGCCGCGCGAGTTTCTGGCCGTCTTTGGTGTCGCGCACTTGCCAACCGAGCGCGGCGATCTGGTCGCGCAGCTCGTCGCTCCTCGCGAAGTTTTTCTCGGCGCGCGCTCGGGCGCGCTCGTCTGCCAATCGCGATATCTCGGGCGGAATCGCGTCGGCGGTTTCTTTCTCCAAATCGAGCACGCGATTGATGCGCTCCCACCAGCTCAGCCATGCGTTCGCGGTCGCAGCTTCGAGCTCGTCAACATCCATTGCGCGGTTCGTTTCCCGAATCGTTTCGAACAGGAATCCGAGTGCCGCGGAGATATTGAGATCGTCGTCGAGCGCGTCGTCGAAATTGTGAGGCAAGTTTTCAACTTGCCCGCTTCCGGAATTCGCAGGTTGGAAACTTGCGCCACATTCGCGCAGCCGCATCAGCCAATCATCAATCCGCTCCAACGACTCGCGCGCTTCGTGCATCCCTTCCCAGGTGAAGTTGAGCTGGGTCCGATAATGGACCCGCAGCAGCGCATAACGCAGCTCACGGCCGGTGTAACCTTTCGCGAGCACGTCCGGGACGGTGTAGAAATTGACTAACGACTTGGCCATTTTTTGGCCGTCGACCAAGAGGTGCGCGCAGTGCAGCCACATTCGCGCGAATTTTTTCCCGGTCACGCCTTCGCTCTGCGCGATCTCGGCCTCGTGGTGCGGGAAAATGTTGTCCACACCGCCGCAATGGATGTCGATCTGATCGCCGAGCAGCGCGGTCGCCATCGCGCTACATTCGATGTGCCAGCCCGGCCGGCCGCGGCCCCACGGACTGTCCCAGCCCACCTCGCCGTCTTCTTCGTCCCACGCTTTCCAAAGCGCGAAATCGCCGATGTGTTCCTTGTCGTACTCATCGTGCCGGACGCGTCCGGTCGGCTTCAGTTCAGAGAGATCGAAATGCGCGAGCTTGCCGTAATTGGGAAATTTGTTGATCCGAAAATAAACCGATTTGTCATCGGCTTGGTAGGCGAGGCCGCGCGACATGAGCGTTTCGATCATCGCAATCATTTTGTCGATGTAACGCTGATCGGTCGCGGCGGGGAACTCGTCGGCCGGTTTGATCCGCAGCGTCTCGATATCTTCGAAGAATGCTTGCTTGAATTGCTCGGTAAATTTGGCGAGCGGGATTCCGGCTTCGCGCGCGCCGCGGATCGTTTTATCGTCTACGTCGGTGATGTTCATCACCCGATGGACGGCGTAACCGCGCGCTTCCAAATGGCGTTGTAACAAGTCCTCAAACATGTAGGCGCGAAAATTTCCAATGTGCGCGCGGCTGTAAACGGTCGGTCCGCAGGTGTAGATGTCGATCTTGCGCGAGGTCGGATCGCGCGGCGTGAACTCTTCGAGCTGGCGCGAGTAGGTGTTAAAGAAGCGCAGAGACATCGCTAGCTCAGCGCGTTTCCACAGTCGCGATCGCCATTGCCGCGATGCCTTCGCCGCGGCCGAGCGTTCCGAGCCGCTCGTTCGTGGTCGCCTTTACACTCACGGCAAACTCAGAAATGCCGATGGCGTCTGCGATTTTTTTGCGCATGTCAGCAATGTGCGGTGCAATTTTTGGCGTCTCGGCGATGACGGTGGCGTCCACGTTTACGACGCGCGCTCTGCGTTCGGTGAGCAACGCCGTCACGCGTTGCAAAATTTCCAGGCTGCTGATGCCGCGGATGGATTCGTCCGTGTTTGGAAAATGGTGGCCGATATCGCCGGCGCCGATCGCGCCGAGGAGCGCGTCGGCGATCGCGTGGAGGAGCACGTCGCCGTCGGAATGGCCTTCGAGCCCGCGCGGGTGCGGGATTTCCACGCCGCCGAGGACCAATTGTCGATCTTCGGCGAGCCGATGGATGTCGTAACCGATGCCCGAGCGCGTTGTCACAGTTTGAGATCGATCACGCCGTTCGACGCGACGATGCTGTATTTGTCTTTCATGTCGTTGCGCGGGCGCAGCTCGACCGTGCCGCCGGCGGTCTCGACTAAAATCCAACCGGCGGCGATGTCCCAGAGACTGATCCCTTTTTCGATGTAAGCGTCGAACCGGCCGCAGGCGACGTAGGCCATGTCGAGCGCGGCGCTGCCGAGCAAACGGCATTTGCGCGCGCGCTGGATCATTTGATGCAGCAGCGGCACGTTGGATTCGATCAGCACGCCGGTCCTGGAAAGGCCAACTGAGATCACGGCTTCGGCGAGATCAGTGCGCTCGCTCACCCGAAAATGTTCGCCGTTCAAGCGCGGGCGTTCGCCTTTCTGGCCACTCCACATCTCGTCGCGCATCGGATCGTAAATCACGCCCACGATGATCTCGCCTTTGAAACGCAGCGCGATCGAAGTGCAAAAGTGCGGGATGCGATAAAAATAATTCACGGTGCCGTCGAGCGGATCGACGACCCACTGGTAATCGCTCGATTGGTCGCCGACGACTCCCTCTTCACCGTAGAGCGCATGGTGCGGAAACTGTTTGAGCAGCAGATCGGTAATCAGCTCCTGCACGCGCACGTCGATCTCCAGCTTGATATCGTGCGGCTCGGTCGAGTTGACCCGGAGCGGACGATGAAAATTTTTCCGGAGCATCTCGCCGGCGGTGCGCGCCGCGTCCTCGGCCGCGTCGAGATAATGTTTCATTGCAATATTAGCTCGCACAAAGGACGCGAAGTGCACAACGGAAAAGAGAAAGCGCTGTCATCCTGAGCGGAGCGAAGGATCTCTCCTATGAAGCCGGCATCACGCAATCTCAATTGTGCGATCCATCACCGACTGTGAGATCCCTCGCCTCGGGGGCTCGGGATGACACCGAAAAAAAACCGGGAGAAGAATTGAATTCTCCTCCCGGGTTGAAGTTAGGGGTTGTGACTCCGAAGGAATTCGGAGTCGTGATCAGCGTTGGGCCTTAATGCCTCTTTTTCTTCGCTGATTTTCTCTTTGCTGCTTTTTTCTTTGCCATCGACTCTATTCCCCCCTTTCAATCCGCAATCGCGGAAATTGGTGAAGAGTTGGGAATGAACTTCACTTTCAATGAGTGAAGTAATCATCGAGTTTTTTTTGTCAAACGTTTTTCGCGTGTGTTTGCAAAAATTTTTACGAGCTCGCGCGCGATATTTTTTTTCGATGCGCGCGCAATTTTTTCCCGTTCGCCGTCGCGAAAAAAGATCGTGACTTCATTTTCGTCACTTTCTACGCCGGCGTCAGCGCGGCTCACGTCGTTTGCTACGATGAGGTCGCAATTTTTGTTCTGGAGTTTTTTCAGCGCGTTTTTTTCGAGATTGTCCGTCTCAGCGGCGAAGCCGACGACGAGGTATTGTCGATCTTGGGGAAGGGACGCGAGCACGTCACGCGTCGGAACCAATTTGAGCGCGAGCTCGGTTTTTTCTCGCCTTTTGATTTTCTGGTGCGCGACAGTCGCCGGTTTGTAATCGGCGACTGCGGCGCACATGACCAGGATTTCGCAATCGGGCGCATGGCGATGGACGGCACCGAACATTTCGTCGCTCGTCGTGACTGAAATCAGTTTTGCACCGCGCGGCGGCGGCAGATTCACCGGACCGGAGATCAAAACGACTTCGTGTCGATCTTGCAAGGCGGCTTCCGCAATCGCGTAGCCCATTTTACCCGATGACCGATTGCTGATGTAACGAACAGGATCGATCGGCTCGCGCGTTGGGCCAGCCGTGATCATGAAGTTCACGCGATTAGATTTTCCTGGCGGGCGAGCAGAAATTCGGTGCGGAACGCGATGTCCTCCACTTTCCAGAGGCGCCCGATCCCTTCGTAGCCGCAGGCGAGCATCCCTTCTTCAGGGCCGATGAATTCCACGCCGCGCGATTTGAGTTTCTCGACGTTGTCGACCGTCGCCGGGTGCATCCACATTTTTCCATTCATCGCCGGCGCGATCAGAATCGGGGCGCGGGTGGCAAGCGCGATCGCGGCGAGCGGATGATGGGCCAGACCGTGCGCGAGCTCGGCGATGATGTGCGCGGTTGCGGGCGCGATCAGCAGCAGGTTGGCGCGATCAGCCAACTCGATGTGACCTGGTCGCCAGTTTTCTTTTTCGTCGAAGAAAGTGGTCATGACCGGATTTTTTGAGAGCGTCTGCAACGTTAGCGGCGTGATGAACTGCGTCGCGTCGTCGCTCATGACAACAAAAAGCTGATGCCCCTGTTTGACGAGGACGCTGGCGAGCTCGGCCGATTTGTAGGCCGCGATCGAGCCGGTGACGCCGAGCACGATCGTTTTCGCACTCGACCGCAAGCGCACGACTTTGCGTCCGCCTGTTTTCTCAGCGCGCAGCTTGGAATTTTTTCTCATGGAAGATGGATAATCAACCGTTCGGCTGATGATCGTGTAGCGATATTTTCTCCACAATTGCATTTCGCGACTGGCGGTGACGAGACGCAACTCGATCTGTTCGGGCGTTTCAGTGCCGCGTTTCGTCAAACGCCGGCGCAATTCATCGAGATCGGGCGGCATGATGAAGACGTCGGCAAGTGCGCTGCGGATCAACGGGTCGTCGCAGTTGCGGATGGAAGCGGCGCCTTGCGTGTCGATGTCGATCAAAACGTCGCGGCCGTCTTTTAAATTCGCGAGCACCGGTTGCAGCGGTGTGCCGTAGTGATGATCATGAACTTTGGCGTGTTCGAGGAATTCACCGGCCCCGATTTGCGCCAGAAAATCCTGCTCTGACAAGAAGCGATAATCTTCGCCGTCGATCTCGCCCGTCCGCGGCGGTCGTGTCGTGCAGGAAACGGAGTAAACGAACTCGGCGGTCTCGCGCAACGCATCCACGAGTGTCGTTTTGCCGGCGCCGGATGGAGCGGAGATGACAAACAGGATTCCGTAACGACTGAATTTGCTACTCAATGTTCTGGACCTGCTCGCGAATTTTTTCCAGCTCCGCTTTGGCGCCGACGACGCGCTGGGAAATGAAGGCGTCGTTTGCTTTCGCGCCGAGGGTGTCGAGTTCGCGGAAAATTTCCTGGGTAATGAATTCGAGTGTGCGGCCGACCGGCTCGTTGCTGCGAAGATGATGGGCGAATTGCGCGAGATGACTTGCCACGCGCGTCAGTTCCTCGGAGACATCGGCGCGATCGGCGAAAAACGAAATCTCTTTTAGCAGACGCTCATCGTCGAGCTCGATGGGTAATCCGGCGTTGTGGAGACGATCGATTAACGCGGCCCGATATTTTTTCACGACCTCGGGATGCAACGCGCGGATTTCCTTGAGATGTTTTCGGATCGCTTTCAGCCGGCGGATCAAGTCCTTGGCCAAATGCCGGCCTTCGCGTTCGCGCATCTTGATGAGTTCGGTCAGGGCGGCGCGCAGTGCGCGGTCGATCGCGGGCCAGGCGTCATGCGCG
>QHPZ01000254.1:0-1133 GCA_003219225.1 Verrucomicrobiota bacterium
CACGTCGTGGACATCGCCGCTATTGGCAATGTCGATGTTATAGCTCGTCGCGGTTATTTGTGATCCCGCATTGTGTCCGATAGCGATATTCTCGCTACCACTCAAGTTGAAAGCCAGGCTGCTGCGACCTAACGCGGTGTTACTCGAACCACTTGAATTTGCGACAAGGGTGTCCCCTCCACAGGCGGTGTTGCCGCTCCCCGTTGCGTTGTTAGTTAGCGATCTGTATCCTACGGCGGTGTTACCGATGGCCCCTGTATTGTTGTACAAGGCGTTCAACCCCACGGCGGTATTGTCCTTGCCGGTGGTCAGGCTAAAGAGCGCGTCGGTTCCCTCGGCCGTGTTGTTGCCGGAATAACCTCCGTCTGGTGCGGGCGTGACTGCTCGCGCAGTCGCTGAAAACAATAACCATGCGCTTGTCATTGCGGTGATGACCAGCGCTCCAATGTTGGGACCCAGTCTGCCTGTATTCATTTTTCCATCTCCTTCGGGTTATTGGTTCCTTTACAATGTATGCGAAAGCAGCAGCCGTTTGGTGGTAGGTATATGCGCAGGTCGATCCGAGGCAGCGACGCGGCTACAATGTGTCGGCCGTTTGCTGGATCAGCTCCCAGACGTTGCGCAGGTGTTGCTCGGTCGTGAGGATGTTGCCGAGGCCGATTCGCATGACTGTTTGACCGCGCAATTTTGTCTGGGTGATGTAGCCACGGCCAGATGCATTGATGCGCTCGACCAACATGCTGTTGAGATTGTCAATCTTGTCCGAAACAGCGCCGACGAATCGGAAACAAACGACGCCCATCACTACTGGCGCCGCTAACTCGAAGCGTTCATCGCTTTCGACCCATTCCGCAAAAAGCTTCGCCAGCCGGAGATGATCGCGGATGCGCGCGGCGATTCCTTTCCGGCCAAATGCGCGCCACACCATCCACGCTTTGAGCGCGCGGAAACGGCGGCCGAGTTGGACGCCGTAATCCATGTAGTTGATCTCTGCGCCGACGGGGTCGCGCAGATGCAGATACTCGGGCACGAGCGAGAAGAGCTGGCGCAGCCGTCCGATGTCGCGCATAAAAAGCGCGCTGAAATCGAACGGCACAAAAAGCATCTTGTGCGGATTGATCACGAGCGAGTCC
>QHPZ01000254.1:1225-3018 GCA_003219225.1 Verrucomicrobiota bacterium
ATTGGATCGACGCTCGCGGTTGACGTCGTTCCCACCGTCGCGACAACGGCCATCGGCCGATAATTCGATTGCCGATCTTGCGCGATTATTTCACGCAATTTCGCCACATCCATTCGGAATTCGGAACCGGTCGGAACGCGGCGTACATTTTCTTCACCCACGCCGATTGCGATCGCGCCTTTCTCGATCGAACTATGCGCCTGATCGGAGGTGTAAATGCGGAAGCGCGGCAGGTCTCGTCCGCTCAAGCCAAGTTTGCGGGTGTCGGGCGCGATCTGTTCTCGCGCCGTTGCGAGCGCGTGCATGGTCGAGATCGACGCCGTGTCGTAAACCACGCCGGTGAACTCGTTAGGCAAGGTCAACCATTGCCGCAGCCAATCGAGCACGAGCGTTTCCAATTCGACTCCGGCCGGCGCCGTTCGCCATGTCATCGTGTTCACATTGAGCGCACCGGTGATCATCTCCGCCAGGATGCCCGGATTGGTCGTCGTGCAGCCGAAGTAGCTCATGAACTGCGGATGATCCCAGTGAACCACCCCGGGAACAATGACCCGATCGATCTCTGCAAAAATATCTTCCCACGAAGCGCCGTCTTCAGGTGGACCACGATCGACCTTTGAGAGAATTTCTCCCGGCTTGAGATTCTCGGAAATCGGACGCTCCTCGATATTCTGCCGATAATCGGCAATCCAATCGGCAATTTCGTGCAGCTGCCTGCGAAATTCTTCGGGCGAACTGTCGCCTAATGTTTCTTTCATTCGCGCGAGCTGACCGAAGCAACTCGACCACCTTCGACCCAGTCGCGGCCGATTCCTTTTTTCAAGGTGCGGTCGCCGAAAGGATAACCGCCGCGTGCAATCCACCAGTAGAATGCCCAGTATGTGCTCAAAGTTCGTTCGCAGACCCAAACCGGCGCAAAGAAACAGATGTGGAGCGGAAAATATTTTCGTGCGTCACCGCGCAGCCAGCCGGCGAACGCGAGCAAGATCGACAAGAGCGAAGCCGCAGCCGCCGCTAAGATCGACAACCAGCGGGGAGCGATCACCGCGATCGCGATGGCGAGCGGAAAAAGCGACGCAAACAAAATCGTCTTAAAGCGCAGGCCGAAATCCTCGTAGGCTTGACGCGGCCGTTGCTCGAGCCATTTCCGAAAGCTCGGCGGGTGTTTGCGGATGAAGAAATCGTTCGCGTATAAGATGTGCGCACTGCACCGCGCGAAATGGCGAATCAACTCTTCGTTGTCGAACAAGACGTCACCGTCGTATTCACCGGCGCGAAGAAAAGCTTCGCACCGGAACGCACACGTGCCGGGATAGTCGGCATCGCGCAAAGTGGCGCGATTAATCAGCATCCGCGCCGCTTCCACTTTCGCCCGGAGCGGTAGGTCGACGCTCTGCGGAGGTGTAGAATTGGTCGGCTCGACAGAGTCTCGCCCCACCGTCTGATTACCGAAGTAATTTTGTGGCCTAACGACTTCGAATTCATCGAGCAGCGCACAGATTTTTTGGATGTCGAGCTTGTCGTAGCGGATGTCGTCATCCGCGAGAACGATTTTGGCGCGGCTCGCCAGCGCGACGCCGGTGTGGATACCGTTCACCTTGTCGTTCAGATATGTGAAGCGACCATCGACCGGTTCGTGGCGGCAATAATCCGACCAGGCACGATGATGTTGCGCAAAAATTTCCGGCGCCGAGCCATCGATGACGAGCACTTCGCAGCCGGCTGCCGCCAAGATCGACAAGTATTCATACAGCTCGGCAGTTTTGCTCTCCGAAAAAGTCGCGCGGCGAATC
>QHPZ01000254.1:3107-6251 GCA_003219225.1 Verrucomicrobiota bacterium
TTGAAATTAGAACGCGAACCCAAAGCTAAAATGGAACGCGCCGGCATCTTCGCCTGGTTGCCGATCGGGATTAAATCCGTAATCGAGCCGGATGGGGCCGATCGGGAGTTTGTAGCGCAATCCGGCGCCGAGCGCGTAGTGCATGTCGCGCAACCCGGGTTTCTCCGATGTCGGTAAAAGATTCCCAGCATCGTAAAAAAGCGCGCCCTGTAATTCGCCGAGAATCGGAAACGTGTACTCAACGTTGAAGACGGTGAAGAACTCGCCGCCGATGGGATTGCCTTTGGGGTCGTGCGGCCCGAGATCGCGTTCGCCGTAGCTACGCACCGTGGTCGCGCCGCCGTTGAAGAAACGTTCGTCAATCGGGATGGTGGTCGGCTCATCCGGGCCGCTGTGATTGAGCGAATGCACGAGACCGGCGCGCGCGCCAAACGCGAGAAGCGACTGCTGAAGCCAGCGCTGCAAGGGCGGGAGCGTTTGGTCTTCCACCACGCCAGGCGTCAACGGCTTGGGACCGAACGGCAGAAAATAGCCGAGTCGGATCGTGCCGCGGGCGAGTTGGATTTCGCTGCCGAACACGGTCGAGGCCAGATCGAAGGTGGTGTTACCGACGAAGCCGCGCGGCGCGACCAACGGGCTCGTGCGCAGATCGAGCGTCTGGGTAAAACCGAGCGTGTTAATGAAATAGGAGGTCTGACCAAGAAATTGATCGTTGATGGAGGCGCTGGTGACCTCGACGTGACGCGCGGCAAAAATCAAACCCGCTTCGTATTGCTTGGTAAACTTGCGCGTGAGCTCGACGCGATCACCGAGCTCGAATTTTGAATAACCGTCAAAATCGAAAGTCAACGCCGCCAGGTCGTTTTTGAAACCGAAGTCGGTGTCGAGGAAAAACGGATCTTCGTAAAGGATTTCGCCTTTGTAGCCGCGTTGCGAAATTTCGACCGAAGTGGTCAGGGACCGTCCAAATCCAAACAAATTTCGATCGCGATATTGGGCACCGACAATGCCGCCCTCGTAAGTGCCATAGCCGATCGAGAACCCGAACTCTTTGCTCTTGGCTTCTTCGGCGGTGATGTTGAGAAGAAGTGCGTCTTCATCGGCGATTGGTGTTGGCTCAATCCGGAGCAGATTGAAAAGGCCGGTGCGCATCAAGGCGCGAAATTTTTCGTCAAGCACCTCCGGGCTATAGGTTTGACCGGCGAGTTTGGTAAAGCGCTTGCTGACGAAACTCGGGCGCAATCGCGTCAGACCGTTGACAAAAACTTCACCGCTAAAGCGGTAAATCGGGCCTGCTGAGATGGCGACGTCGATCGGGACACGGCCATCGACCGCCTCTTCCGGTGTGCCGGTCGCCTCGACTTTCACCTCGTAATAACCGCGCGTCTTAAAATAGCTTTGCAACCGGCGTGGAATATCCGCGACCCGCGCCTCGGTGTAGGGCTGTTTCAAAAGATCGACAATTTGTCCCCGCAAAGTTTCCGGGTCGTAAACGGTTTCGCCGCGAAACGAGACGTCGCCGAAAAAATATTGCCGGCCTTCATGGATCGCGATGATCGCGTCGACCTGGTTCGTCTCATCGTGATAGACGTAGCGCGGTTTCTCGATTGCTGCGTCGAGGAAACCTTCCGCGATGTAAAGCCGCTGAACCAACTCGGCGCCTTCTTCGATATCGGCGCCAACGAACGGCAAGGTTTTTTGTAGCTTCGAATGGCGTTCGCGCGTCGGGCCGACCGCATAACCGAACAGTTTCTGGGTCGGCTCGGCCACATTCCCTTCAAACACAATCTGGTCGAGGGTCATGAGCGGGCCTTCATCGATCTCGAGGCGGAGCCGGTCGCCTTGCTCGATGTGGTAGCGGACGCTTATTTTTTCATAGCCGTGTTTGCGGTAAAAGACCTCGACGAAAAACGCGAGGTCGTCCGCGCGCGCCGGGGTGAGCCCGAACTGATCGACGGTCGCGATCTGCTCTTTCACGGCCGAGCGCAAATCTTTTTCGCTGAACGCGGTCGCGCCCTCAAACTCGACCGTCGCTGTTTTTTGCGCGTGTTTCTCCTGCGCTTTGGCGACGGCCTGCTCTTGTTTCTGTTTCTCCTCCGGCCGCACCACCGTGATGACGCGCTGCGCGCCGAGTTCGGCGACGAGAAAAAGGCCGGTTAGAACAAAGGCAAGAGCGGCACAACGCATCAGCGAAAGCGGATCAGGTACTTTAACATACCTCGATAATCGCCGCCCACGCCGATGTCGCCCACGAACACGAACTGATCGTTGATCTTGAATCGCGCCGTCGCCTGTTGCTGCCCGGTGCGCGGATCGACCGTCCCAACATCGACATCCAGCCGGTCGAACACCGAATTGGTCTGGGTTGGCTCGCCTTTCTTGAAGATCTTGCGATAAAGTTGCTGGCCCAGGAGCATGGCGGCGCGGCCGGCGAGCACGTTATTGCTGCCGGTCAATTCTTCACGGGTCGTGCCGGTGGCGAGCAGCGAAATAATTTCCTCCTGCGGCAACGGCGGTTCGCTCGTGAAGATCGCCTCCGGCTGAAGCGCCGTCCCATAAACGTAAACGTGAATGGTGTGATCGTGGATCACGGAAGTGCCATGCAGATCGAGCCGCGGATTGAACGAATCATCCGGCGAGAAATAAACAACGCCGCTCGAAACTTCCAGCCGACTGAACGGCAGCGTCGCCTCGACATTGTCCAGCCGCACCATTCCGTCGAGTGTCGGGCGCAATCCCGTCCCGCCCAAGTGCAAATCGCTCATTGCGCCGCCATTTGCGAGAGTGCCGCGAATCAGCACCGGATCTTTCGTCTTGATCTGCACGTCGAATTTCCAATCGCGCAGCGGCGGATCGGGAAATGAAAACTCGGGACGCGCGGCCGGTGGTTGCGGCGCCGGCCGACCGGGCAAACCGATTGGGATGAGATCGAGATTTTTGAGGATATGACTGTTGGTCATCGACACCGTGCCGGTGACGTTCGCGCTGGTGAGCGGGCCCGCGATTTTGATATCGGCATCGGCGCGGGCGGTCAACGTGTCATTGCGCGCGATCAGCGCGCTATCGCTTTTAAGTTGCAAATCGAGCTCCGCCGCCGTGAGTTTTGGAAACGTGACGCGGCCGGTCATGGTGAAGCGGCCACCG
>QHPZ01000056.1:0-3654 GCA_003219225.1 Verrucomicrobiota bacterium
CCAGAACGCTTTGTAATAGGCACCTCGATAATAGTAACAGGTGAGCCGAAAACCGCCGGGCGCCCAAAGAACGAGCAGCGCGGGCGAAAAAATCAGCCAGCCGGGCCACCAGTTCGGTCTCGGCCCGAGCCAACTGTGCGGTGAATCACCAAAAATTTCGGGCGAATAAAACGGAGAGATGTAATTGCCAAAAAAATAATTGCGGCCCTGAAACGCGGCCCAGGTTGAGTAAACGATAAAGATCGACAATCCGAGGAAGACCAACAGCGGTTGGAGCCACCAGACATCGGGGCGCATCGTTTGACCGAACGGAGAAGGCGGCAGCACCCTCACCCCACCCTCTCCCTGAGGGAGAGGAGGACGCGAAGGGCCAGGTGAGGGTAGGTTGAGCGCGCTCTCACTCATTGACCGTCAGCGCCTTCGACCGGCAGCTTGGCGGCTTTCCAAGCTTCCCAGCTGCCGGGTACGTTCCAGAGTTCCTCGAAGCCCTCCTGTTTCAAAATGCTGCTGGCGATGCTGGAGCGATATCCGCTGCCGCAATAAACAACCGTCGGTCGGCTGCGATCGAGTTCGCCGACGCGTTTTCGCAGTTCCGGCACAAAAATGTGGCGCGCACCCGGGACGTGTCCTTTTTTCCATTCGCCCGGGCCGCGAACATCGACAACCTGCAGCGACGACCTTCGCTCGTTCAACTCGTGCACGCTCATCTGCCCGATTCGTTCGATCGGATACCCAGCGGCGTCCCAGGATTTCATTCCGTCGATCAAATAGCCTGCAAACTTTGTGTAACCGGTGCGCACGAATAATCGCAAAATTTTTTCCAAGTCGTCATCGTTTTCGAGGACGAGAAGGATCGGTTTGGCGGGATCGAGCATCCAGCCGGCCCAGATCGAAAGGATCGGCGAACCGCCGATGTTCAACGCGCCGGCAATGTGGCCGCCGCCGAAGGCGAGCATCATTCGAACATCCACCAGCTGATTGCCGTTCTTCCCGATCGCTGCCTTGAATTGTTTCGCCGGAAGACCTGGCAGCCGTGGCAGACCTCCGAGAACCTCCGGTCCCGCCTCATTCACCATTTTCATCCGCGCGTAATAAGTCGGAACCGGCGGTGCGCTTCCGAGCGCGTACTCGGTGAATTTCTTCAGATCGTCGAACTGCAGAAATTTATTGTGACGGCGTTCGTAACCGATCGTGCTGGTCAGCCGCGCGCCAATGTCCGCGCCGCAGGGCGAGCCCGCGCCGTGGTTCGGAAAAATCATTACGTGATCGGGCATCTTCAGATAAAAATCGCGCAGGGTGTGAAATTGCTGCTCCGCCAGCTTCTGCGTGTGCTTTTCGCCTAACAAGTCGGGCCGGCCCGCCGATGAGACGAAAAGTGAATCGCCGGTCAGAATTCCCCAGGGCTCATCGGCATGATCGACATCGGCGAGCAAGTACGACATGTGCTCGGGGGTATGACCCGGCGTGTGCCGGGCGGTGATGACGACTTCGCCGAATTCGAAGCGGTCGCCGTCGTTCACCGGCTCGTTGTCGAATCCATATTCGACCCCACCTTCGTAACTCGAATAAATTTTTGCGCCGTCTAATCGCGCGTAGAGTTCGCGCGAGCCGCTCACCAGGTCGGCGTGAATGTGCGTCTCGAAAATGTGCGTGATGGCGACGCCCGTTTCGCGCGCCATCGCGATGTAAACGTCGCAATCCGGTCGCGGATCGAAGACTGCGGCAATTCCTTCGTCATCGTCGCCGACCAGGTAAGAAAGCTCCGCGATCCCTTCGGTCTGAATGGTTTTGAAAACGAGCGACATCGCGTCAGGATTTAACGCAAGATCGACATCTACTCAATCGTGACGTTGACCGGGAGCAGATGATTAATCATGTAGGTGCCGCGGTTCGAATCGCGCTCGGTTGGTTGGGTGGAGCCGCGCGAACTGGTCCCGCGCGCGATCAATGTCGCCCTGCCGCGGGTCGGGGTGTGCCAATTGTACTGCCACAAGCGCCACGCGTGCGGCTTCGATTCTCCCAGCAACTGCGCGTCCTCCCAGGTCGATCCTGCGTCGGTACTCACTTCCACTCTCCCAATCTCGTCGCAAGTCCACGCGGCGCCGAACACACGCACATTTGAATTCGCCAGCACCGTCTCACCGTTCACCGGCCGCGCAATTTGCGCTTTGGTTTGCATCTCGCTTAACGGCATAAGCTCGCCGTTTCTCCAAAACGCGTAATCGAGCGTTTGATAATACCCGGTGAAAGGCCGACCGATTGCGATCACGCGGGTGAGCCATTTAATTGAAGCCATCGCGTACCATCCGGGCACGATCGCGCGCAGCGGGAAACCGTGCTCGGGCGGAAGGTCGACGTTGTTCATCTGAAACGCGAGCAGCACGTCGGCGCGGGCTTTGGCCAACGGGACGCTGCGGGCAAAGCGCACCTTTCCGCGTGGCGCTTTGGCGTCGTCCAATTCGCCTTCGTCGGCGCCTTCGAGAATCACCTCGCGCGCATTCGGTTTCACGCCCGCACGCTCGAGCAAGATCGACAATGGAATGCCCGTCCATTCAGCCGTGCCGACGGCGCCGAGTCCCCATTGCACACCTTTGACTTTTGGTTCGAGGAAACTTCGGTTGTTTCCCGCGCACTCGAGCGTGACTGGGATTTTGCGGCGCTGTAACTTCAGGAACTCGTCATATTCGATTTCGAGCGGCCGCTCGACCTCGCCTTCAACGCTCAGCCGCCATTTGTCCTTGTCGATGTTCGGAATGGGAAAATGGGTGCGAACGTAGAAAGATTTGGTGGGCGTGATGAACTGGTCGACATTTTCGAACGGCATCTCGAGATTGAGCGGCTCCTCGCTTCGGCTTATTCTGCCCTCCTGCAGCGAAGCGTGCTCGGTTCGCATACGAGCTGTTCTACTCAAACAGCCCGCTGCGCAAGTGCCCTTGTCACGATTACTCCTGCAACCACAGAGCCAGACCGACGAAAAACAATGAGCCGGCCAAGACCGTGGTTCCAGCCAGACCACAACGGCTTAAGCTCGCAAACTGTGCCGGATCGCCTGCGAAGACGAGGCCTCCTGCGATCATGACGGCGACGGCGAGAAACGGTTTCAGAAACGTGCGGCTCCTTTCGAGTTCAGAAACGCAGCACGAGCGGCACCGCAATTACGCTACAGCGGCGTGATTCGGTTGTAGCGCAAACCACTACGGCAGGGCCGTAAATCTCTGGAGCCTACGGGATTCGAACCCGTGACCTCCTCAATGCCATTGAGGCGCTCTACCAACTGAGCTAAGACCCCGAATGAATTGCCAGACTGTAGATTCACGGCCTCGCAGCGCAAGTGTCACTCGCCGCCAGTTCGCCCGGCGCGGAGATTGCTAAAAGCAAGACAGCCGGCCCCTCACGAAGCCGGATGCCCAAGCTTTAAGATCAAGTCAGTCGCGTACTGCGACGCGAGCTTCTATCGCAGTTTGAAGCTCAAGATTCGGGTGCGCCAGTTAAAGCTGCTGGTCGTGTCGTAGTATTCCTGCGTGTACCAGAAGGTCGAGTCATCGACCGGATCGATCGTCATATCGCGATAATCGCCCCAGCGGTTGGACGTATCGGTTTGCGACCCGGCGCCATCAAAGCCATGAGCTTCACCCTGGCCGAGAGTATTTTTCG
>QHPZ01000056.1:3702-4266 GCA_003219225.1 Verrucomicrobiota bacterium
GCTGCCCATCCAGCGCCATGTCGTGTCCGGCTGGTAGGTGCTCTCCTGAGCTTTTTGCAGCGGGCCGTTCGTGACGTTGCGAATTTCAAACCAGCGCACGCCTGCCACACTGTTGGAACTGACCGTGTAGTTCGAGACGATCGATTCGCGCCCACGGAGGATGCGGTAGGCCGCCCGGTTCATCAAACGATCGGCGATTGCGTCAAGTTTTGCCGTCGTCCCGCTTTGAGGCACGCAGCTGCGCGTCGTCGGGCAGAGCTGCGTGAAGGGTGCTGCAGGCAGCGAGCCAAACAGGGTAAACGTCGAATTAGCCGGCGTTACGAAGTCGACATGGAAGTGATAGACGTTGTAGCTGCCCCCACCCGGGAATTCGATGAAGGAATTGGGACTGCCAGCGGCTGGTTGAGTGCTGCCATCGAAGTCGGCCGGCAACAGCGGGTTAACCGTGCTGCCAAGCGGGGCAAAGGTGACGAACGTCGCGGGACTACCGGCCAACATGGCGGTGCGGTCGTACGCGACAGGCCGAGGACCAAGATAAGCTGTGCCACTGGAGTTGAACATGTT
>QHPZ01000056.1:4386-7803 GCA_003219225.1 Verrucomicrobiota bacterium
CACTCCGTGTGCGGTATGCCGACACCGGCAAACTCAGTGATCACCCAGCGATTGGCGATCTGATCAAAGCTTACCGTCGGGTCGCCAAGCCCAGAGAGCTCGCACACACCGCCAAAACCCGTCCAGATCGACTCGATACTGTTCGGTCCCAAAACAGAATTACCGGTCGCCTTGTCGAACACCTGGTAGCCGGTGTTCACGATTTGCACGTACTGAGTCGTACCGGGCTCGCCATTGGTATCAGGCGGCGCGCAGCTGCAGTTCACACCGGGGTACGGGACACCATTGAAGTTAAGGATCGTGCCCATGATAGCGGGCACCGCAACCTGGCTGGATTGCACAACCGTGTCCGGGGCGTCGCGGTGATTGATTGGAATCTTCGGGTTCGGGTTCGCTTCGTGCTCCGGCCTGACCGGCGGCGGCCACTGCACTGGTATATCACGCAACGCCGGGGACACGTCGTTTTTTAATGAGTGCCCGACGATAACGGGACCGAAGGTTTTCGCCTGTGCCAAGGCGGTTGAGCTTGAGGAAATGCCCGATCCAACGAGCGTGACTAACACGGCGGTTGCGACGAAGCCGCAACCGACTAAGACGCGCACATTGAAGAAGGTCGATTTTGATTTTGAACCTTTTTTCATAGGATTGTTTTTTCTGCCCGCCCTGGATTTTTCCCTGGAGCGGAAATTAACGGCGGGATAAGATGATTGTCATGCGTTTTCTTTAGTTTTCCCGATGCGTCGCACGCGCGATTCGCTCGCTGCGCCGTCGTTGTTGCCCCTCGATCAGCGGCGGGTGAATGAAAAAATTCCGCCTCGCGGCAAAGACAATCCTGACAATCCATCGCCGCAAAAACAGTGCATTCGTGCGCCCTTTCTTTTCTTCGCCCGCTCAGCGCGCGAGCAACGAAATCCCCGAGCGCTTTGCAAGATCGACAATTGCTTCGCGTTCGAGCAGCAAGGTTTTTTCCGCTTCAATCGCGATCACCCGCAGTTGCGTCTCGTTGGCGATACGGATCGTTTCCAGCCCAATCACTGGCACGTCAAAGCGCATGTCCTGGTTCGGCTTCCCCACCTTCACCATCACTGCGCCTTTGTCGGCCAGCGCGCCCCCGCGGCGGATCGCCTTGTTCGTTCCTTCAAAAGCTTCAACCGCGACAACCGTGCCGTTTTTTACGATCACCGTTTGCCCAATGTCGAGTCGCGCGATTTCCTTCGCCGCCGTCCAGCCAAGATCGACATCTTCTTCTTCCCGCCGGGACAACTTTGATCCTGCGATCAATCCAGCTCGCGCAAGATAATGTTCCAGGAACGTCGTCGCCGGCAGAAGTTTAACACCGGCTTTCGCCAGTTCGTCGGCGATCGCGCGAAAGATCGACTCGGCATTGCGTTGCTTGAGTTTTGCCAGCAGCAGCAACGCCTTCGCGTCCGGCCGCAGATCGAAGAGGTTCTGCGGCGCAATCTGTCCGGCCATGATCGCATGATGGACTTCCTGTTCGCGGAAAAATTTGAGCAGTCTGCCTAACTGACCAACGCGCAACCATTCGACAACATCCGCATGCTGCTCAATCGCCGGTTCGGTTTCGTTCCTGAACGCCGCGGCGATGATCCGCTTCACGCCGGCTTTGCGCGCGGCATCAGCGAGTTTTCTCGGATAAACGCCGTTGCCCGCGATAATCCCGAGAACTTGTAGCGGTGCTTGTGCCAAGCACCGAATCTATCACACACGCGCTCGCCGCGGCGAGCGCCTCTCCAACCCCACCCACCTTAGCCGTGATGCCGGCGACGCTTGACGTGCAACTGGGCGAGAGCTTTTTGCAATGACGCTTGAATGGCGGCGACTTCTTCCTTGCCCAAATCTTCTTTCATCGCCGCCTTGGCCCGCTCCACCGCGGCTTCCGCTGCTGCGAGGTCGATCTTTTCCGCTTCGAGCGCCATGTCGGTTAACACCGAAACGCTGTCGCCCTTTATCTCGACGAAGCCTTCACCAACAGCCATCGCCGTCTCGCGTCCGTCTTTAACAACTCGTAGCTCGCCCGGTTTCAATGTCGTGAGCACCGGCACGTGCTTGGGATAAATGCCCAGCTCGCCTTCCGAGCCGGGCAGCGTCACCATGCTCACGTCCTCGGAGTAAATCTTCTCCTCGGGCGTGACGATTTCGAGTTTCAAGGTGGCCATGGGACAGAGTTACAAAGTTACAACAGTTACAAAGTTACAAGGTTGAAGCGTGGGAAACATTTTTAACAATTTAACTTTTGTCACGATTTTAACCTTCCTTGATCATGTCGATGTTGCCCTTCATGTAGAAGTTCTGCTCTGGAACTTCGTCGTGTTTGCCCTCGAGAATTTCCCTAAAGCCGCGCACCGTTTCCTCAATTGATACGTATTGGCCCTTGTGGCCGGTGAAAACTTCGGCCACGTGGAAGGGCTGGCTGAGAAAGCGCTGAATTTTGCGCGCGCGATAGACCGTGAGTTTGTCCTCCGGGCTCAGTTCGTCCATCCCGAGAATGGCGATGATGTCCTGCAGATCTTTGTAACGCTGGAGCACGCGCTGCACGCCGCGCGCGACGTCGTAATGCTCTTCACCGACGACGTCGGGGGCGAGCGATTTCGAGGTCGAGCCGAGTGGATCGACTGCTGGATAGATTCCCAGCTCCGCGATCGAACGCTCGAGCACGATGGTGGAATCCAGGTGCGCGAACGTGTTCGCCGGCGCCGGATCAGTCAGATCGTCCGCCGGAACGTAAACCGCCTGGAATGAAGTGATCGAACCTTTGTTTGTCGATGTAATGCGCTCCTGCAAATCGCCCATCTCCGCCGCGAGGGTCGGCTGATAGCCAACCGCGCTCGGCGTTCGGCCTAACAACGCCGACACTTCCGAGCCGGCTTGCGAGAACCGAAAGATATTGTCGATGAAAAGCAACACGTCCTGGTTGCGCTCGTCGCGAAAATATTCGGTCATCGCCAGAGCCGAAAGGCCGACGCGCAAACGCGCGCCGGGGGGCTCGTTCATCTGGCCAAAGACCATGCCGACTTTCGATTTGGACAGATCGTCCTTGTCGATCACTCCGGCCTCGATCATTTCGCGGTAGAGATCGTTACCTTCGCGGCTACGTTCACCGACGCCGGCGAACATCGATACACCGCCGTGTTTCATCGCGATGTTGTTGATCAACTCCTGAATGATGACGGTCTTGCCGACGCCAGCACCGCCGAACGCGCCGACCTTGCCGCCTTTCGAGAATGGGCAAACCAGATCGATCACTTTGATTCCGGTCTCGAGAATTTGAACGCGTGTGTCCTGCTCCGTTAGCTCAGGCGCCGGCCGATGGATCGGATAACGTTTCGTGAACTTTACCGGGCCGCGGTTGTCGATTGGATCGCCGGTCACATTGAACAAACGCCCGAGGACGCCTTC
>QHPZ01000056.1:8008-9210 GCA_003219225.1 Verrucomicrobiota bacterium
CCTGAACAATATTTCCTTTTTTCATAAAGCTTTGATGTTACGAGCCGAGCGCCATCTGCGCGGTCGCGATCTCGAGTAACTCGGTGGTGATACCGGCCTGGCGCATCTTGTTGTACTCGAGGGTGAGATCCTTGATGAACTGAGTGGCGTTATCAGTCGCGTTCTTCATCGCCACCATGCGCGCGCTGTGCTCAGAGGCGCGCGCGTCCAGGATCATTTGGAAAACTTGAAACTGAACATAGTACGGCAGCATGATGTCCAGGACTGCCTCGGCGTTGGGTTCAAAGATGTAACCGAGCAGCGGATCGACATCTTCATTGGCCTCTGGCTCGTGCTTCTTCGGGAGATCAAAACTACTGATCGGCAGCAAGGTGTGTAGCGTCGGCCGCTGGTTGATCGTGTTGATGAAATGTGTGTAAAGGACTGAAACCTTGTCCACTTCGCGGTTGAGAAATTTCTCCATGCAAAACTTCGACATCGGCTTTGTCTCGACAAAACTGGGCGCGTCCTTCAGCTCGAAATCCGCCAGCAACTCGCGCTTCGTCCGGGCGATGAACTGCCGCGCTTTTTTGCCGGTCACGACGAACGCGGTTTTCGCGATGTCAAAATTTGTCGCTTCACGGAACAGATTCGTGTTCAGCGCCCCGGCCAATCCTTTGTCCGTACTAGTGATCAGGACGAGTTCTTTTTTGGGTTCGCGGATGTGCAGAAGCGGGTGCAAACGCGGGTCGGTGCGTTTTTGCAGCGATACGAGCACTTTGTTCATGAGCGCGGCATAAGGGCGGCCGGCGAGTGCGTGCTGTTGCGCGCGTCGCATCTTCGACGCGGCCACCATCTGCATCGCCTTGGTGATCTGCGCGGTGTTGCGAATCGCCTTGATCCGGCGCCGTATGTCCTGCGTGTTGGCCATCTACTCGATCTTCGGTCTTCGGTGTTTGATGTTCGATGTGTGCCTACTTCGGTTTGCTATCACAAATTGCGACATCAAAACCGCGATAGCGGTAAGAGAATCATTGCCAGACTGCTTTGAACTCATCGAGGGCGGCACGGAGTTGCACCTCGAGACCTTCGTCGAGCTGCTGTTTCTCGCCGATACCGAGGAGCAAATTTTCTTTTCGGGTCTGCAGCCAGTCCTGTAGTTTGAGCTGGAACTCTTTCACGCGCTCGACCGGCACCGCATCGACATAGCCGTTTTGCATTGC
>QHPZ01000056.1:9293-19049 GCA_003219225.1 Verrucomicrobiota bacterium
CTTCACTTTGCCGGCGACCTGTTTGATCGCTTTGATCTGTGCCGCCGAACCGACACGACTCACGGACAGACCAACGGAAATGGCCGGTCGCACACCCTGATAAAACAGATCCGTTTCCAAATAAATCTGACCGTCAGTGATAGAGATGACATTGGTCGGAATGTAGGCGGACACATCGCCTGCTTGCGTTTCGATGATCGGCAGCGCCGTGAGGGAGCCGCCCCCAAATTCATCCGACATGCGCGCGGCGCGTTCGAGCAAACGCGAGTGCAAGTAAAAAACGTCACCTGGATACGCCTCGCGGCCTGACGGCCGTTTCAACACGAGCGACACCTGCCGATAAGCCACCGCGTGTTTTGAGAGATCGTCATATATAATGAGTGCGTCCATACCGTGGTCCATGAACCACTCGCCCATGGCCGCGCCAGCGAATGGCGCGAGATATTGATTAGTCGCGGTGTCGGAAGCGGGCGCGGCGATGATGGTGGTGTAGGGCATCGCGCCTTCTCTCTGCAAAATGTCGAGCACCCGGGCGACGTTGGAATTTTTCTGCCCAATCGCGACGTAAATACAGAAAAGCGGCCGGTAATTGACATCGTTTGCGTCCTCGGCCGCTTTGTTCAATCGCGCCTGGCTAATGATTGTGTCGATCGCGATAGTCGTTTTACCGGTCGCGCGGTCGCCGATGATCAACTCGCGCTGTCCCCGACCGATCGGGATCATGGCGTCGATCGCCATAATGCCGGTCTGCACCGGTTGATTGACGCTTCGGCGTTTGATCACGCCAGGTGCAATTTTTTCCAGTGGATAAAATGTTTCCGATTTGATTGCGCCTTTGCCGTCGAGCGGCTGGCCAATGGTGTTGACGACGCGACCGAGCAACGTTTTGCCCACTGGCACCTGCAAGAGTCGGCCGGTCGTCTTCGCCTCGTCGCCTTCGGAGATTTTGGTGGTTTCACCGAGCAAAATGGCGCCGACTTCCGTCTCTTCGAGGTTCAGCGCGATGCCATAGACGCCATTTGGAAATTCAATCATCTCGTTGAGCATCACGTCGCTTAACCCTTCAATACGTGCGACGCCGTCACCGGTTTCGCGCACGACGCCGACGTTGCTTTTGGTCGCGGACGTTTTCAGCCCGGCGATTTTCGTTTCGATCTCTTCAAGAATGCTGCTCATGGTTGGAATTGGTTAAAGTTGTTGTTGAAGCAAGTTGAGTCGATTGCGCACGGTGCCGTCCCAGACGTCGCTGCCAACGCGCACCCGCATCCCACCGAGAAGCGTTGGATCGACGACGAGCTCCGTTGTCAGATCATCACCATATTTTTGTTTCAATCGGCTCGCGACTTTGGAGGAAGCATGCGAACTGAGGTCAGTCGCGCTCTCGATAATGGCGTGGCGTTTTTCCAGCTCGAGTCGAAGCAATCGCTTGTAGTTTTGCAGGATGTCGATGCAATGCCGCGGCTTCCGCGCGATGAGCGACTGGACGAGCGAACCGATCTTGCCGCGATCGAGTTGCCCATCGGTGAAACTGGCGCGCAACATCTCCCGGGAAAGGCGGCGGATTTCCTTGTTCTGTCTCATCAGGCAAGTTGACGCGATGCTTCTTCCTGGAGCCGCCGCTGGTCTTCTGCCGTCAGCACTTTACCGGTCACTTTCGCCGTCGTGTCGACCACGAGCCGGCCGAGCTCGCGCTTTAATGTTTCCATCGCCTGCTCGTGCTCGATGGCAGTCGCCTCGCGCGCTTTCGCCATGATCTGCTCGGCCGCGGCAATCGCCTCCTGCTGCTTGCGCTCGGCGAGATGGCCCGCGCTTGTTCGCGCTTCATCGATCATCTTCTGCGCGTCGGCGTTTGCCTTCGACAGGATCTCCGCATAGCGCTGCTCGGCTTCGGCTAGTTGCTTTTTGATTAGCTCCGCATTGAGCTGGCCTTCCTCGATTCGGCGACGCCGCTCTTCCAGCACCGCGAGGATCGGTTTGTAAGCAAAACGGCGCAGCAAAAACGCGACAATACAGAAGCTGATCACCTGCGAAAGAAACAGCTGCCAGTTCCAGCCAAAAGTGTCGGCCGTCTCGCGTATCACATCAGTGGCGCCTCCACTTGCGGCGACAATTATCAGACTCATGATCAATCGTTGAACGCTGACCTACCCGTTACGCTCTTTGCGCTCGTTAGTGAACGAGATACAACGCGTAAAACACGATCGCCTCGGTCAAGGCGATCGCGAGAATCCCGTGCACCAGGATTTGGGTGAATGCGCCCGGATTTCGTCCAACTGCGGATGCCATGCCCAGACCCGTTAGTCCGATGCCGATTCCGACTCCCATCGCCGCGAGCCCGACGTGAATGCTTCCGGTCATTTCTGCAAGCAGTGATAACATCATATTCTTTTCTTCTCTTGGTTTGACGACCTCTTCATGAGACCGCCGAAATTCTCCATCAATGTGCGTGTGCCGGTCCGTGTTCGTGTTGTGCGATCAGCATCGTAAAGACCGCCGTCAGCAACATGAAGACGAGCGCTTGCACAAACCCGACAAGCACTTCCAAAAAATAAAATGGCAACGGCAGAATCGGCGAAAGCATCGGCACCATCGTTGACATCGCCTCCAAGATGCTCTCGCCGGCATAAATATTTCCGAACAATCGAAAACTGAGCGCGATTGGGCGGAACAAAATCGAGATTACTTCTAACCAGCCAACTGCGAAGAAGATGACAATCATAAGCACCTTGACGATGCCGGTCGTCTCCCCTTTCGGCGCGAAAAGGTGTTTCAAAAATCCGCCGACGCCCTGGGCTTGAAACGCCCAGATGAGCCAGAGCAGAAAGAAAATCGCGGCCATTGCCGTGGTCATGTTCAGATCGGCATTGCCGCCGCGCAAAAGCGGCCGATCGACGTGAAAGGCAGCGTTGGCGTCGTAATGTCCCCAACCGATCGTGCCGACGCCGGGAATGAGCCCGAACCAGTTCACGAATAAAATAAAGATAAAAATGGTCGCGAAAAACCAAAAAGTTTTACGAACCAGCTGGCGACCGATGATCCCTTCCAGAAAAGTGTAAAGACTTTCGACCAGCCACTCCCAAAAATTCTGAATCCCGCTTGGGATGGGCTTGATTCGGCGGGTCGCGACTTGCGCAAAGACGATGATGCCGGCGGCCACGATCCAAGTCACGAGCATTGAGTTGGTGACGGCAAATTTTCCGATGTGAACGAGCTCGGCCGGTCGCAACGGGACGGCGGCTTCCTTCGCCTCGGCCGGTCCCGCTTCCGCCGCGATCGCAGACGCGCTCAGAAGACATCCGCCCACCACGGTCAAGATCGACAATAACCAACGATTGGCGCCGCCCGCAAGGGCGTTTCGCTCAAGGACTGGCCGCGGCGACCGTCGCGCGTACCAAAGCGCGTTTTGCCCGAATGACAAGGGGCAAAATTCGCCGGCGCTTAACTTGCCGGCACTGCGTCGGCGAACTGCGGCACGGGCGCCGCCACCGTCTCGGGCACACCCTCGCCTACACTGCGCAGCGCGATCGCTTCTCCATAGAAGGATTCGAGCAAACGCGTTTGGAGTTGCTGATCGAAATGTTGCACCACCACTTCGCGCGCGGGCCAGCCCATCTCGGTCAAAATCCGCGGCGCGTTGGTGATTTGCTGCATGGCGCGAGCCAGCGCGGTATGGTCCTCCTCCGGGACAAGCCAGCCGGTGCGCCCATGTTCGATCGCCTCGGGAATTCCGCCGTGACGCGTGGCCGCTACCACCATGCCGGTGGCCATTGCTTCCAACACTGAGTTCGGTATGCCCTCCTGGTTCTCATCCGGCGGCGTCTCGCTCGGATGCAGGAAAATATGCGAGCGCGCGTAGAGTTCGACCAGCTTTTGCGGCGAGAGGAACCCGACAAAGTGCACGTCGCGCGAAACTCCCAACCCGGCCGCGAGCATCTCCAATTCCGGCTGGAGCGGTCCCTTGCCGGCAATAAAAAATTCCGCGCGCGGATGGTCCTTCTTGAAAACCGCAAATGCGCGCAGACTGGTGGCGACGCCTTTTTTCGGAATCAATCGGCAGGCCTGCATCACGCGCCAGCGGCCGTCCTGCGGCGGTTGTCGCTCGGCCATGGGAAATTCATCCAGCGGAATGCCGGTCCGATTGATGCGGAGCTTCTCCGGCGGACAACCAAACTGCGCGAGGCGATTAGCGAGCGATTGCGACCGGGCCAGCACCAGCGGCACAAGCGCAAACAAGCGGCGCAATTTCCCGCGATAATCGGGGATCTCCTCCTTGATCGCGACGTCCGCCCCGTGAAATGAGACGACGCACGGCTTGTTCCACTGCTCGATGAAGGGAAGCAAGTGCACACCCGTATGGCCAAAATAAATGTGCATCAGATCGGCCCCGCGCCGCTCCAGCAGCGAAGCCAGCACCTGGTACTCGCCGCGATAAACAATCGGCGGCTGGCGTTTGATGAATTTGAGATAGCCGTGGCGCAAAAGATTCATTCGCGATTGCGGGATGATTTCCACGTCGCGAAATGGAAAGCGCTCTGCGTTTTGCACTTCTTTGGTGATCACAAAAGTGCGCACACCGCGCAGCGCTTTGACCTGCCGATAAATGTGCAGCATCTCCGGCTTCAAAAATGAGCTGCAATAACTGGCGACGACGTGCTTGCCCATGAAAGCGGCTCAGTATGCGCGAGGGTATTGCTCGTGTCTAGCGGTTAATTCCCGTGAGTAACTCTTCGATTTCACGCTGAGCTTGGTCTTCGCGAACTCTCCAGCCATTCCGCCAATTTTTCCTTCAGCGCGTCAATTCCCTCACCGAACTTCGCCGAGATCGCGATCACGTCGATGTTCGGAAATTTTCGGCGCAACGCTTCGGAATTTTGTTTCGCGTCCGGCAGATCGATTTTGTTGGCAACGACAAACCACGGCCGCTGCGACAACCGCGGATCGTAGAGATCGATCTCGCGCCGCAGATGCGCTAAATCTTGAACCGGATTGCGCCCTTCGCTGCCCGCCACATCGAGAACGAACAGCAAAACGCGGCACCGGGTGATGTGTCGCAGGAACTCATGGCCGAGTCCCACCCCACGGTGCGCGCCTTCGATCAGCCCCGGGATATCGGCAATTGTTGCTCGCTCGTAACCGCCGAACTCGATCACGCCGATGCCCGGATGCAGCGTCGTAAACGGATACGACGCCACCTTTGGCCGCGCCGCCGAAAGCTTGCGCAGCAGAGTTGATTTGCCGGCGTTCGGATAACCGACCAGTCCCGCGTCGGCGATCGTGCGCAACTCGAGCAGGAAATGTCCCTGCTCGCCTTCTCCGCCGTCGGTGTATTCGCGCGGAGCGCGATTCCGCGAACTTTTGAAATGCACGTTCCCCTTCCCGCCCGCGCCCCCGCGACACAGCACAAACTCCTGCCGCTCGCGCACAAGATCGACAACAGCTTCCTCACTTGTCATTCCAAGCGGAGTCGAGGAATCCCGTGGCGTTACCATTGGGTGGGTTTCACGGGATCCTTCGACTTCGCTCAGGATGACAGGCTTTGCTCGCTGGGCCGGCCAAACAATTGTTCCAACTGGAACTTTGACAATCTTCGCCGGCGCCGAGCGGCCATGCATTTTCTTTCCCATCCCGTGGCCGCCGTTCTTCGCCTTGATGATCGGCTCATAGAACAGCCCACTAAGATTATCGACGTGGCGGTCCGCTCGCAGAATCACATCACCGCCCCGCCCACCGTCACCGCCGTCGGGGCCGCCCTTCGGCACAAATTTCTCCCGCCGAAAACTGACGCACCCGCGCCCGCCGTTGCCCGCTTGCGCAAAAACTCTGATCCGATCGACAAACATAAGCGCCCGTGAATGCGAAAACTGCCATCGCATCGCACGCGTGTCATCCCGAGCCGCGCAGACGGCGAGGGACCTCGCAATCGAAGCGGAGATCACGCTATATCGGACTGAGTCTCAGCCAGCTTTTGCGAGATCCTTCACTTCGTTCAGGATGACAGCGTGATGAAAACTGACCGTCCCGTAATGCCACGCGGGGACAGATACGCCGGTGGGGCCAGGCTCTGTCGAGCCGACGAATTCTACGGCTCCGCGGAGCGTCGCCCTACCGAATTAAAGATTTGTAGAGCTCGATCGTTTCGCGAGCGATCTCGCTCCAACTGAAGTGCTCTTCGGCGCGTTTGCGGCCGGCGCGGCCGAATTGTTCGCGCAGTTGTCGATCTTGCATGAGCTGGTTGATGCGCGCGGCAAGGTCGCGTGAGAATTTTTCCGGGTGCAGCGGCTCGAACAGGCTCTCATTCATCTGCTCGAGCGGCACGAGAAAACCGGTCTCACCGTCGACCACCACTTCCTTGATTCCGCCGACCGCGCTCGCCACGACCGCCGTGGCGCACGCCATCGCCTCGAGATTGATGATCCCAAACGGTTCGTAAATCGACGGACAACAAAACACCGCCGCGTGTGCGTAAAGTTCGATCACCGCGCCGCGGTCGAGCATCTCTTCGATCCAAATGATATCGGCGCGTTTCGCTTTCGCCTGTTCGACCGCTGTCTTCATCTCGACCGCGATCTCCGGCGTGTCCGGCGCACCGGCGCAAAGCACGATCTGAAAATCCTTGTCCATGAACTGAATCGCGCGGACGAGATGAATGATGCCCTTCTGTCGCGTGATCCGGCCGACAAAAAGTAAATAGGGCCTGCGCGGATCGATGCCGCAGCGCTCCAAGGCGGTGGTTGATTCCACCGGACGGTATTCGTCAAGATCGATTCCGTTGTGAATCACCTGCACGCGCGCAGGATCGACATCGAACAATCGCTCGATGTCGAGTTTGGTTTCGCCGGACACGGCAATGATCGCGTCGGCCATTCCCAGCGCGGTGCGTTCGATCCAGAGCGAAAAATCGTAGCCGCCCGCGAGCTGCTCCCGCTTCCATGGCCGCAACGGCTCTGCACGAGATCGGCATCGATGTTCATGGTGTTGAAATCGACGCAGCGGCGCACCGCGCCGAAGGCCGACTTCAACGGCGCGGGACAGGTGAAAGCGCTCGCATCAACTTCGAAGCCGGTGACCCTGAGGTTTCCTTTCTCGATGCGTTGATCGCCGAAGCAGCGCACTTCCACCGGCATCGTTTTCGCCAGTTCGCGCGAGAGATAACCGACGTGAATGCCGGCGCCGCCATAAATGTGCGGCGAATATTCGTTCGTGAGGAAGAGAACTTTCATCAATGACGAAGCACGAAGGACGAAGGACGAATTAAATCCGAAATCCGAAATCCGAAACTCGAAACAAGCACGAAATCGCAAATTCGAATGTCGGAATGCACATTGTAGCGCTCGGCTGCGGTTTCGTGATCAATTCGGATTTGTTTCGGATTTCGAGCTTCGGATTTCGGATTTGCTCCGCGATCCGCGTCGAGAAGAGCGCGATTCAGAGGCTATTTTCCCGCCCGCACCAACAGCACCGGGACCTGGGCTTTGTGCCGGACTTCGTTGATCGTGCTGCCGAAAAACAAGTCGCCTAACAAGCGGTGTCCGTGCGCCGTCATCGCGATCAGATCGCATTGTCGATCTTCCGCCGCGTTCAGGATCCCGTGCGCCGGATCGCCCAACGCCAAAAACGTGTCCACGTTTAGTCCGCGCGCGCGCAAAGTCTCGGCCGAGCTTTCCAGATAAGCGCGGTCGTCCTTCATTTCCTGCGACTCGGCCAGATTGAGTTGGTCATAATTTCGGGCGACGTAACCATCGGCCACGTGGACGAGCAATAAGCCCGAGCCGTGCAACTTGGCCAGCTCGGCAATATGCGGCAGAAGCGTTTCATCGGCACGACTGTTTTCGAGAGCGACGAGAATTTTGTGGTACATGGCCTAGACGAAACAAATCCGAATCCACAATGTCCGGAATGGCTAAAGGCGTTTCCACGATTATTTCCAGCTTCGGCATTCGGTCATTCCTTCGGCATTCGGCATTAGTGCTTCGTCATTTTGCGTTGATCCACGCAGTGATCCCGGCCCAATCACATAAATATTTTGCGTTGAGCAAAACAATGATCGCCGCTGTGATCCACGCCAACAATTGCAGCCAGCGCGGCGATGCGAACTCCCCCATTTTGCGGCGATCGCTTGTGAATAAGACCAGCGGAATCACGGCGAAGGAGAGCTGCAAACTCAGGGTAACCTGACTGAGTAAAAGTAATTTCGCCGTCCCACTCGTCCCGAAGAGCGCGGCCGTAAAAACGGCCGGCACGATTGCAATAAGCCGCGTGATCAAACGGCGCAGCCACGGCCGCAACCGGATGTTGAGAAAACCTTCCATCACGATTTGGCCGGCGAGTGTTCCGGTGAGCGTCGAGTTTTGCCCGGAGGCAAGCAGGGCAAAGGCGAAAAGCGCGCTCGCCACCGGGATGCCGAGCATGGGCGAGAGAAGTTTGTAGGCGTCCTGGATTTCGGCGACCTCGCGATGTCCGTGGGTATGAAAAGTAGCAGCGGCCACAATCAGAATGGCGGCGTTGATAAACAAGGCGAACATGAGCGCCACGCTGGAATCAATGGTCGCGAACTTGATCGCCTCACCTTTGCCGGCCGACGATTGCTCGTAATTGCGCGTCTGCACAATCGAAGAATGAAGGTAAAGATTATGCGGCATGACGGTTGCCCCGAGAATCCCGATCGCGATGTAAAGCATGTCGCGATTGCTGACGATTTCAGCTTTGGGGAGAAAACCGGCAAACACCGCGGCGACTTGCGGTTTCGAGAAAATGATCTCAAAAAGAAAACAGCCGCCGATGGTCAAAATCAGAGTAACAACTAGCGCCTCGATGTAACGAAAGCCTTTGTTTTGCAAATAGAGCACAGCCAAAACATCCAAGGCCGTAATGCAAACACCGATGACGAGTGGAATTTTAAACAGCAGATTTAAGGCGATAGCGGAGCCGATTACTTCGGCCAAATCGCAGGCGCAAATCGCCAGTTCGCAAAGAACCCACAGCGCAAACGAAACCGGCCGTGAGTAATGATCGTGACAAGCCTGGGCAAGATCGCGCTGCGTGGCGATCCCGAGTCGCGCGCAAAGCGCCTGCAAGAGGATCGCCATTAAATTCGAAAGCAGAATGATGCTGAGCAACGTGTAACCGAAGCCCGAGCCGCCGGCCAGGTCGGTCGCCCAGTTCCCCGGATCCATGTAACCGACCGCGACGAGATAACCCGGACCGGAGAAAGCGAGGAGCTTGCGCCAAAAACCTGCGCCGGGTGCAATCAGCACCGTCCGATGCGACTCCGGCAGGCTCGGAGCGACCCTGTCCAGTCGCCAGCCGTTGCTCGTGGAAAGCCGATCGTGCATGCCGGCACCAAGTTATTGTTGATCCTGCCCTTGGCAAAGCCTGTAGCTACGCACCTGTGGCGCGTCTGTTTGGACGCCGCACAGCCGCGGGGCTACAACTCACATCGCCACGTCGGGTTTCGTGGCCGCTTGCGCCGGCTGCGGCTCGCTCATCTTGCGAAAGTGCAGTTGCTTCACCCGGCGCGAATCGCTTTGCGAAACGGTGACAAGATAATTGTCGATCTTGAGTTGCTCGCCCTGCGTGGGCAGATGGCCTAACAAGTGGGTGACGTACCCGCCGACGGTGCTCACATCGGCGCTCTCCAGTTCAAGTTTCGCCAGCTCGTTCAGCTCGTACAGGCCGAGCGCGCCATCGACCGTAAACTCGTTCGCGTTGATCTTGCGAAATTCCTCCTTCTCCACATCGAATTCGTCCTGGATATCG
>QHPZ01000056.1:19227-23161 GCA_003219225.1 Verrucomicrobiota bacterium
AATGGCGTTATCGAGGTTTTCCCGACAAAGCGGGAAACGCGTGTGGCGTGATTGGACCGCTTTCTGCACGTTGCTCTCGAAATCGTCATCCAAATCGAGGTAAACAACGTCCCCGCGCGGCGTCATGATATCGCGCACGACGCGGCGCCGCAGATCGAGCACGTTCGTCAGCAAATCGCGGCCGAGCGGCGAGACTTCCTCGGATTTCTCACTTTGCTCGAGGATCAGACGCAGTTCTTCCTCGCTGTGGGCAAGTTCGGTCGCGGGGATCGGTTCTCGTCGCAACACCGTTTGCAGAAAAAAATTTGACGATTTGTTCAGGACCCAAATGGCCGGCTTAAACAAAAAGTAAAACGCACCGAGCGGCCGAACCAATCGCAGTGAGACCCCCAACGGGTTGGCAATCGCCGTGTACTTCGGACCGAGCTCGCCAAACACGATGTGCATGAAAGTAATTCCGACGAACGCGAGTGCGACCGAGATCGAAGTGACAAAGGCGTGCGAGTAAACGTGCAACAGCGCGAAGAACGGCTGCAGGATTTCCACCAGGAACTGCTCGCCCAACCAACCCAGCGCCAGACTCGCCAGCGTGATCCCAAGCTGCGTGGCGGAAAGATACGCGTCGAGATGACTCCGAATATATTTCGCGAAGCGCGCTCGTGCGCTCCCCTCCTCCGCCAGCGCATCGAGCTGACTCGCGCGCACTTTGACGATCGAGAACTCGCACGCGACGAAGAAGCCATTCAATCCCACCAGCGCCGCGATCACTGCCAGTTTGCCAATCACAACCGCAGGCGAATCCCATCGGGTCAGAAGCGGCTCCGCCAAAAGCAGCGGAATCGGAGGCAAGATCGACATGTTTATTTCTGAAGGGGCGGGCGTCTCGCCCGCGGAAATTTGCAGCCGACACGGCTGCCTCTACAGCGCAAACTCTACCAGCTCGACTTGGTCACGCCAGGGATCAGCCCTTGTGAGGCGAGCTCGCGAAAGGTCAAGCGCGACACCTTAAAGCGCCGAATAAAGGCACGACGGCGCCCGGTCACCTCACACCGGTTCACCACCCGCGTGGGACTGGCGTCGCGCGGCAGCTGCGACAGCCCGGCATAATCCTTCTTCGCCTTTAACTCGGCGCGCAACGCGGCGTGCTTCTTCACGGCGGCCCGCTTACGCTCATTTCGGTTGATCCAGGCTCTCTTGGCCATAAATGAAACGCGGAATGTAATGGAAGCTTGCCAGATGGCAACTCGCGCGCCGCCCCGCCGTGTTCTCTCGTTGACATCAAAGAGCAACCATCAAACATCAGCGTTGGACAATGATCCCGCTCGCCGCCAGCAAACTTCCCTCTTCGCGAGACGAGCTTGCCCGCGCAATCGACCATGCGCTGCGCCGCTACGTGAACAAGTCCGGCCCGATCGTCGAAGTGCGCTCGCGCGTCTTCCCGTATCTTGACGAGATCGCAATCAATCTTGATGGCGCACGTTTCGACGCAGTGCCGCCGCCACCGCTCGCGGGAGAAAACAAACCGGCGTTCGAAGCCGCATTGATCAAGCTCAGCGCGCAAAACATCACGCTGCGCGGTGTGCCGGCGAACGTGCAAGTCCAGGCGCACGACGTCATTCTGCAGAAGAGGGACGACGCAAATGGCCAGACCGTGTTATTGCCGCAAAAGGTACGCGACGGGCATCTCACCATTTCCGCCGCGCAGATGGCCCTGGAACAAGCGCTCGCCAATTTCATCGATCGCGAGGCCCTTCCCCACGGCATCAACATCGAACAAGTGCGGCTCGCGGTACGCGAACGCGGGCGACGCTCGCTCGCCGCCGAAGTGCGCGTCCAGGCGCGCAAACTTTTCCTGCGCGCCAAGATCGACATCTACGCGCAACTCGACATCGACGATGTATTCGTCGCGCGGCTTTCCCAGCTCCAATGCAAAAGCAGCGGAATGGTGGGCACACGCGCGTGCAGCATTCTCCAGCCGCATCTTGATCGGTTCGAGGGCAAAAGTTTCCCACTGAAGTCGCTCCCGCTGGGGGGCGGCGAGTTGCATGATCTGCGCATCGCCGTCACCGACACGGTCGAAATCAATCTCGATTTCGGCAGCGCCTGAGCGCTTTTACTGTCGCGCGAGTCGCCGGAACAATTGCGCGCCCAGCACGAGGAACAGCACATTCGGAAACCAAACCAGCAATTCGGGATGCACGTGCGGGTTCGCGCGCAATGTGTCGCCGATGATAACGAAAAGAAAATACGACACGGCGACAATCAACCCCATCGCGAAACCGACCGAAGTCTCGCGGCGATGCGCGGTCACACCAAGCGGCACACCGATGACCGCGAACGCCAGGCATGAGAAGGGAAAGGAAAACCGTTTGTTGATCTCGGTGCGGCTCGCGCTCCGCTCCCGTTTGTTCTCGCTCTTGAGCTGCTCGAGCAATTGCTGGATCGAGAGCGCGGAGCGGCTCGGCCGTTTTTTCTCCTTGTCGTAAAGCTCGTCGAGACTGATTGGCAATGTGCCTTCGGTCGCATTGATCCCGTCGCGGATCTTGTGCAGATCGGTCGGGTCATTTTCATCCCGCTGCTGGTAACGCGCGTTGTAGAGATGCATGAGGATGCGCTTGTTCGGCAGGTCGGCCTCGAGCAATCCGCTGCGCGCATAAGTTACCCGGAGGGGCATGGCGCTGCGGTTGAGCTCGAACACGGTAATGTTTTCCAATTTGTTGCCGTCCTTTTTGCCGACGTAAATTTTTCGGCCCGGAAATTCGTCGATCACCTGGTCGCTGCCGAAAAGCGCCATCGGGTTGCGCGTCGCGAGATCGAAAATCGTGCTGCGGAGTTTCTCCTGCGCCGTGGGCGCGACCTCGACGTTGAGCCAGAGGCAAATCGCGGTGGAGGCGAGCGCAATAAACGCGAGCGGGATGCAAATACGAGAAATGCTCACGCCATTGGACCGCAACGCCGTCAGCTCATTGTCGGCCGAGAGCCGGCCAAAGACGAGGAGGACAGCCGTGAGCAATCCCCACGGGATGGTGAAAATGAGCGAGAACGGCAGCACGTAAGCGATGAAGGCGAGCAGGTATTCGACCGGCACATCGTGGTTCACGAGCAACGGCAGCAGCTTGCGAAAAATATTGCCCACCACCAGCACCAGGCTCAGCACCGCAATCGCAAAGAGCACATTCACGAGCAGCTCGCGACTGATGAATCGGTCGACCAATTTCATTTTTCAGCGAGACGTTAGCATAAACAGGTAGGGACGGCTCGCCGAGCGCGTCCGACGCGCCCTACCAAAACCGGGAAATTTTGCTACGCTCATGAGCGCGGTGGACAAGATCGACATCTACGACGTTGCCATCATCGGGGGCGGGCCGGCCGGCAGCATTGCCGCCGCGCTGCTCGCCCGCGCCGGTCGGCGCGTCGTCGTTTTCGAGCGCGAAAAATTTCCGCGCTTTCACATCGGCGAATCGCTTCTGCCCTTCAGCATGAAAGCCTTCAGCCGGCTCGATCTGCACGAGAAGATTCGGCGCGCCGGATTTATGAAAAAATTTGGCGGCGAAATGTTCGGCTCGTGCTCGGAAACAGGAAACAAATTCTATTTCAAAGACGCCTACCGCTCCCAGAGCGATCACGCCTACCAGGTCACCCGCGCCGACTTTGACAAACTGCTGCTCGATCATGCGCGCGAAAGCGGCGTCGAGGTGCGCGAACAAACCACTGTCGCGCGGGTCACCTTTGCCAGGGAGCATGTCGATCTTGCCATCGGCGAAAACGGTTCGTCGGAAAATGTTCGCACCCGTTATGTGATCGACGCGAGCGGCCGCAATTCCGTGCTCGGCAATCAGCTCGGCATCAAAAAAAATTACGATCACCTTCAGAAGTTGTCGCTCTTCGCGCATTACGACGGCGTCTGGCGCCCAGATGGAATCGACGCCACGCT
>QHPZ01000057.1 GCA_003219225.1 Verrucomicrobiota bacterium
CGGCTGCACTGAATTTCTGGTTCCACCGTCCGCCAAACCAAAGAACTGCCAGATAAAGCAAGATCGACAACGCCGCGCTGGCTTCGACCACGAAACCGCCGAGACCGTCGCCGATACGCTCGGAAGCAAGTCGCGTGAAGATTTGATGCGCACCATAAAGAACGGCGGCAGCAACCGCATACCAGAACCATGAGCTCATGCGGCGAGATTAGCTGGCCAAGTTCGAACGTCCACGATTAACATCCGGTTTCGCCCCATGCACTTTTTTCAAAATGCGGTAGCAGTGCGGAATGCGTAGAACTTGTTTGCGGTTGTTGCTTGGAGTGATTGCGTTCTGGGAGGCGACGGTTGTCGCACAAGAGTCATACAAGTTTTTGAATGAGATCCCGATCGGCGGCGAAGGCGGCTGGGATATTTTGACGATCGACTCGGCCGCGAGTCGTCTTTACCTCTCGCATGCGACGAAGGTGGTAGTTGTCGATCTTAATAAGAATGCGATCGCCGGCGAAATCGCCGACACGCCGGGTGTCCACGCGTTCATGCCCGTTCCCGAATTACAACGCGGCTTTTCATCCAACGGAAAGGAATCGAAATCCAGCATTGTCGATTTAGCAACGCTCAAGACCCTTTCGAAAATCGAGACTGGTCAAAACCCCGACGCGATCGCTTATGAACCGCAGCGTGGCGAAGTTTACATTTTCAATCACACCGGAAATTCGGTCACGGTGATCGACGCGAAGCAAGCTAAGGTCGTTGCCACGATTCCGCTTGGAGGCGGCCCAGAGTTCGCCGTGGCGGATGCGAATGCCGGGCGGGTTTACTGCAACGTCGAAGATAAAAGCGAAGTCGCGGTGATCGACGCAGCCAAACACGAAGTCATTTCGCGCTGGCCAGTTGCGCCGGGGACAGAGCCGAGCGGCATTGCATTAAACGCCACGCGTCATCGTTTGTTTGCCACTTGTCATAACAAAATGATGGCGATGCTCGATACCGAAACCGGGAAAGTCATTGCCACCGTCCCGATCGGCGCGGGTGTCGATGGCTGCGCATTCGATGAAGCGACACAACTCGCCTTCGCATCGTGCGGTGATGGCACCACGACCATCGCGAAAGAAGAAGCGCCGGATAAATTGACGGTTGTGCAAACACTCAAGACAGAACGCGGCGCGCGCACCATGGCACTCGATCCGAAGACACACCGAATTTATTTGCCGACCGCGCAGTTTCAGCCGGCGCCGTCACCGACACCGGGTGCTTCGCCAACGCGGCCGACGGTCGTTCCAAACACACTGAAGTTGCTCGTTTACGGTCCCAGCGGATCGGTCAAACATTAGAGTGTGCGCTGGTTGACGATTGACGGGCGGCGACGGATTACGGAGCTTCCTCGCGTGCTGAAGGGCGCGGCTCAATTTTGGAAAGCCTGTACTATAATTAGCTTGGGGATGGTGCTGGCGCCGACAGTTTGCAGCGCCGGCGATGCAATCTCTCTGGACCAGTTAGTCGCAGAAGCTTGGTCGCGGAATCCGGAAGCGACCGTTTATCGCGCTGAAATTGCGGCCGCTAAAGGTGAGCGGCGCACAGCCGGCGAATGGCAGAACCCGGAAGCCACAACTGATGCCGGCGCGAAAGTCGTCCGGGATTATCACGGCAATACGCTGGGTGAAGGCGTGACTTGGACGCTCTCCGCGGCGCAAACATTCGAGTATCCAGGGCGCGTTTCTCTCCGCAAAGCAATTGCCAACCATCAGATCGCGCTGGCGGAGGTGGGACTGGAAGGATTTCGCGTCGCATTGGCGGCGCGGGTTCGGGCTGCCGCATTCCGCGCGGCATTGGGCCGGGCGAAAGCGGATGCGGCGGGCGAGGTAGCTAAACGCTTTGAGGATCTCGCTTCAGTCCTGTCGCAGCGACCGGCGGCCGGCATCGCGCCGCAGCTCGAGGCCCGAATTATTGAAGCGAGCGCGATTTCGCTGAAACGCAGACCGATCGAAGCGCAGCGCGAGATGCAGAGTGCGATTTACGAGCTCAATCAATTGCGCGGCGCGCCAATCGATTCGCCGCTGGCGCTTGCAAATGTCGATCTAAAGCTTCAATCGCTTCCGCCGATCGCGACGCTTCTGTGGACGGCACGCGAGCGCAATTATGATATTCGCACGCGCACGGTCGAGTTGGAGCAACAAGGTTTCAAGGTCAAGCTCGCGCTCAATGAGCGCTGGCCGGCTGTGCGCGTCGGTCCGTTTGCGCACGACGAGCGCGCCGAGACGAACGAATACCAATTCGGAATTGGCGTGACGCTGCCGTTGCCGCTTTGGAACAGAAATGCGGGCAAGATCGACAGCGAAAGAGCGCGCGCGGCCAAGGTCGAAGCCGAGCTGACGGCGCTCGTGCGCGAGGTCGAACGAAAGGTCGCTGACGCTGAGTTCATTTATCGGTCGCGACGCGACGAAGTGGAACAATTGCAGGCAACGATCCTGCCGCAATTGCGTGCGGCCGCTGAAATGGGCGACCGCAATTATCGAGAAGGCGCGGTTCCGCTGGCCACTTACACGGAATTACAA
>QHPZ01000255.1 GCA_003219225.1 Verrucomicrobiota bacterium
GTATATGAAAACGACAACTCTCCCATTAAGAAATTTAATGAACCGCTCGCCTTTGCGCGCGTTCCTTCTCATTCCGTTCATGCTCGCCTGGTTCGGGCTTTCGCCGGACGCGCGAGCCGTTTGCCAAGAAGGCTGCAACCTCAGTAATGACAACACATCCCTGGGTGATAACGTGCTCCTGAACAACACAACCGGCAGCGCGAACACGGCCATTGGTGCTAGGGCGCTCTTCGGCAACACCACCGGCTTCAACAACACGGCCAACGGTCATCGAGCGCTCTTTAGCAATACAACCGGCGGCGAGAACACGGCCACCGGGAGGGGTGTGCTCTACAGCAACACCACCAGCTTCAACAACACGGCCAACGGTGCAGCTATAACAACACAACCGGCTTCAACAACACCGCCACCGGTCTCTCTGCGCTCTTTAGCAACACAACCGGCAGCAGCAACATCGCATTGGGCGATTCAGCCGGCATCAATCTCACCACCGGCAGTAACAACATTGAAATTGGGAATGCGGGTGTGGCGGGCGAGTCCAAACACATCCGCATTGGCACGCAAGGAACTCACACGCACACGTTTGTCTCCGGCATTAGTGGGGCAACAGTTGCAGGAGGCGTCGGGGTGATTATCGATTCCAGCGGTCACCTCGGCACAGTCGTTTCCTCGGAGCGATTCAAGGATGCAATCAAGCCGATGGACAAGGCGAGCGAAGCGATCCTCGCACTCAAACCGGTCACATTCCATTACAAGAAAGACCTTGATTCCGAGGGTATCCCGCAGTTCGGCCTCGTGGCCGAGGAAGTGGAAAAGGTCAATCCCGATCTGGTCGTGCGCGACGATAAAGGGCAAATCTACACCGTGCGCTATGACGCGGTGAACGCGATGTTGCTCAATGAGTTCCTGAAAGAGCACCAGAAGGTCAAGATCTGGAAGCTGCGCTCAAAGCTATTAACGAACGCGTTCAGCAGCAGGACGCAAAGATCGACAAGGTGAACGCCAAAATCGAGCTAAGCAAACTGCGGCCTGACAAACAGCAGTGTTTCACGATCAGCGTCGCTGAGGCTGCGCCCACATTAGCTTCTCAGCGTGCCGAATTCGCCTTGTTGTTGAATAAGTTTGGCGACGAGCGCCGTCCAGCCCGCCTGGTGCGACGCGCCGAGGCCGGCGCCGGTGTCGCCGTGGAAATATTCGTGGAAGAGGTAAAGGTCTCGTGGCGGCGGCGCGCCCGGCGGTCCCGCCCTACCATTGCCATAATGTGACGCGCGCTCGAACGGACGGTCGCCGTGCTCATCGCGCGGCCACAGTTTGATCAGCCGATTGGAAAGCTCGTCCGCGATCTGGCGCAGCGTCAGGAAATTTCCCGAGCGCGTCGGGCATTCTACTTTGAAATCGTCGCCGTAGTAGTGATGAAATTGTTGGAGCGATTCGATGAGGAGGTAGTTGATTGGGAACCAGACCGGGCCGCGCCAGTTTGAGTTGCCGCCGAAAATCGCGCTCTGCGATTCAGCCGGTTCGTAGCTGACGATTTTTTCTTCGCCACGAATCGTGAGTGAATAGGGATGCGCCTGATGAAACTTGCTGAGCGAGCGCACACCGTAGTCGCTGAGAAACTCGGCCGGGTCCAGCATGCGCCGCAAGAGACATTTCATGCGGTGCCCGCGGGTGAGCGCGACCAGCCGGCGCTCGCCCATGCCGGGTTCGTGCCAGCGCGAAATCAGGCTGGCGAGATCAGGCCGGTTTTCGAGATACCACTCGAGGCGGCGTTTGAAATACGGCACGGAATCGATCACTTCCGCCTGAATCGTGTCGACCGCGAGCAACGGCATTAAGCCAACCAACGAGCGCACCTTGAGCGGAAAAAATCGGCCGCCCGGCGTGTGCAGAACGTCGTAATAAAATTCGTCCTCCTCATCCCATAACCCGATCCCTTTGCCGCAGAGCTTGTTCATCGCCGCGGCGATTTGGAGAAGATGCTCGAAGAACTTCGTCGCGATGTTCTCGTAAACGTGATTGTGGAGCGCGAGCTCGAGCGCGATCCGCATCAGGTTGAGACAAAACATTCCCATCCAACTGGTGGCATCGCTTTGCTCGAGATGGGTGCCGTCGGTGAACATCTCGCTGCGATCGAACACACCGATGTTGTCCAAGCCGAGGAAACCGCCCTGGAAAATGTTGTGCCCCTCGGAATCTTTCCGGTTCACCCACCAGGTGAATGCGAGCAGCATTTTGTGGAAGATCGTTTCGAGAAACGCGCGGTCGCCTTCGCCGGCGTATTTGCGTTCGATTTGAAAAACGCGCCACGCGGCCCACGCGAGCACCGGCGGGTTCACATCGCTGAAGTTCCATTCGTAAGCAGGGATCTGTCCGTTTGGATGCTGATACCACTCGCGCACGACGAGCTCGAGCTGCTGCTTGGCAAAGTGCGGATCGATCAGTGCGAGCGGAATGCAATGGAAAGCCAGGTCCCACGACGCGTACCACGGATATTCCCACTTATCCGGCATCGACATCACGCGGTCGTTATAAACGTGACGCCAGCCGGAGTTGCGACCGCTCTCGCGTTGCGGCGGCGGCGGCGGCTGCCCCGGATCGCCGTCCAGCCATTGCTCCACGATGTAGTGATAAAACTGTTTGTTCCAAAGCAGCCCGGCAAACGCCTGGCGCTGGATCGCGCAATGTTCCTCACTCAGCCGCGCTGGCGCGAGTTCCGCATAAAAGTCGTCGGCTTCGGCTTTGCGCTTCTCGAAAATCGGATCGAAATCGCGAAAGATC
>QHPZ01000257.1 GCA_003219225.1 Verrucomicrobiota bacterium
CACGCCAGATGATCGAGCGTCTCCGGTAAATCCGGCGCTGATAATGCAGCTTGTCGAAGACGCTGCGGCGCGTCCGGGCCGCTGATTAACAACTGGAGCGCTTGTCGAAGTTTCGTCACGGCGGCATCCCAATTTTTGCGAAACAGCAGCGCATAGGAAAACTGATCGACCGCGGTGACAGCGTCGTCTTTGGCGGCGGCTGCCATGCCGAGCAGGTAATGCAACTCGCTGTCGAACGGGAACACGGCGAGTCCGTCTCGCGCCGCAGCGAATGCTTCATCGTTGCGAGCCGATTCAAGTAAACAAAGGACGACCAGGTTGTGAGCGGATTTCGTTTCCGGTCCGAGCTCAATCGCGTGACGCGCTTCTTCGATCGCCCGTGCAGTTTGTTGTTGTTGGTGAAGGAGCGCGGCGAGCCGGAGATGAGCTGCACTCTCATTGGGATGCAGTTGTACGGCTTGCTCGGCTTGGGCGAGTGCTTCGCTTCCGCGGCCGAGTTGAGCAAGGACGAGCGTTTGCAGCTCGCGCGCCGGTGCGCTTGTCGGATCGGCCGCGACTGCTTGTGCCGCTTCGCGTGCCGCGATGTCGATCTTGTCCTGAACGCTGAATCGCAGCGCGGCATACGCATGCTGTGACGCATCGCGAACGATCCAAACGGAGACGAAGCTGTTGATTGCCCACACGAAGAGCATCGCGCCAAGCGTCAGCTGTAAAAACTTTCGTCCGCGCGTGATCACTGCCCATCCGGTCGCGCCGAACAAACAGAGTGGAATCAGCGTGGACAAAGCGTAGAACGCTTTGACCTGCGCGTAGGATGGCACTTTTAAGGTCATGAAGATCAGCGCCATAACGACCAGCGCGAACAAACCAATAATGAGCCACAATTTGAAGGTAGGTCGGATGACTGCGCGATAGACGGTGACGATCGCGCCGGTGAGAATCAGGAAAGTTGGTACCAGAGCGAGGATGTAGCCGGCGACCATCGCGTTGTAATTCCACGGCAGACGCGCGATCAGCTCCGAAGCACCCGCGCAGAGACCGTCGCCCCAAATCGTGGAATAAATTCCATCGGGAACGCCGTTGAGACCGCTAAAGAGCGGTGCGCTCAAGGAGCGACCAAACCGCAAATAATCCGCGAACGTTCGATAACCGGGGTCCTGCCACCACGCGAATCCGCTCCTGATGTCCCAGTTGCCGAGAAACGGTGTCCCGAAATGCCGCCAGATGCGCAGATAATGCCAGCCACAAACGGCCACGGAAATTACGAGCATGAGTCCGAGAGTGCGCAGCCACGCGATGAATGGCGCTCGTTGCGTGTGCAGGCGCAATGCGCAGGCGAAAACAAGTGACGGAACGAGCACGACGCCTGTGGTTTTCGTCAGGATCGCCGCGGCGACGAGCAGACCGAGAAGCGAATAAAGCGCGGTCGAAGGCTCGGCGCGATTCAGAGCGATGATGGCTACGTAAACGGCTGCGCTGACCAGAACTGCCGCCAATGTCTCGTTCGTGACGAAGTGCGACAGGTAAAGCTGCATCGGCAGGAAAGCCGCCAGCGCCAGTCCGACGAGCTGTATCGCGATTCTGCCAGGGAATACCGCGCGCAGCGCGAAGAAGACGAGAGTGAAGTGCGCGATTCCGAAAAGTGTCGTCAGTGCGCGCAGCAGCAGAATTGCCGAATTATCTGCAGTCGTTAAGTGAACGGCCGAGAGCGCAGCGGCCGAGAGCACATAATAAAGAGGCGGCTGGAACATTTCGAAGCCCTCATTGGGCAACGGCAACGCACCCCGCTCCTGCACATATTTGATGTAATTAAGATGCGCCTCTGAATCGAAGCCGACGCGAAACGGCAGAGCTCCGGCGTTGTGCCAAAACAGTATTAGCCATAGAACTGTGGGTAGAAGAAGCGGCACAGTTGTCTGCAGAACCGGAAATCGATCGAACGAAAACTGCACGTGTCGCCACGCAAACTTCGCCGGAATTGCAGCAACAACAGCCGCGCCGACACATATCAACCACAGTGGCCAAACCCCGGCGAGGGCATAACTGCATTGCTCGCCGTCCCCAATTGCACTGCCAGCGCCGGGCAACATTGGTGACGACGCCGGCACCGCCTTGCGCCATGACGAGCCGGCGAATGACGCCTCCCAGTTGGCATTGCTTCGGACGTTCAACGTGTCGGTGGTCAGCGCGAACCAGAGCGCGGGCGGCGCGTTGTCGTTAAAGACGCGCGCCTCGATGATGTTTTCGCCTGCGCGCATTAAATTCGCGACCTGTGTCCTCTGGATGTCTTTCCAATTACCGTTCGCCCTGAGTTCCACCCGTCGACCGTTTATCTGAAGGTCGAGCCGTTTGGCTGCGTGCACCGCCAGGTCTGCTTTGCGCGGCGCGTGATCGAGCGTGAACACCTGCCGGAAAGTTGCGTCGAGACTCGCGACGTTATGCGCGCGCGCGTCAACCGCTGTCGGAAAACGGATCCATTCGGCCCGACGATCCCGCACTAAAAAAGCAAAGTTAGGATCGCGAGTGCAACACCAGGCGATGCCCGCGCCTACCGCGGCGGTGAACGCGATGACCAGAACGGTTCGATGCCAGGTTTTCAGATCGGCTTAGATCGACATCGAAAACGGCACGGCCGACGGCGCTGCATTTACTTTTGGCGATGCCATTCCTGCCGCGCCGCCGCGATCAGCGGGACAAGCGTTTTGAAAAACCGCAGCACGTAAAGCAAATAAACCGCCAGAGCGACGAACTGGGCCGCACTCAGCCAGACGTGACCGTTCCGCGCGGCAAAAAATCCGGGATACCGCTGAATTAAGGAGGCGGACGCGAGATTCAAAACGAAAAGGCCCGGGACGAGGAGGGTAATGTTGAGCCGTTGATCCCGCCGGACGACGGCGTAGAGGCGGCTGCTCGCTTCGCCCGCGGCTGCGCATTCGCGCGTATGAATGAGGCGGAGATCGTAAATGAAAAGAAGCCAGACGAGCGCGGCGTAAAGCGCGCCGATCGCGAACCAGGCGTGCGGATTATTCAGGCGGGTGAAGAGAAGCGCTTGGCCGAGCGTGCAAGCGATATGAAAAAAGTTGTGCCCGAATTCCAGCGGCCAGCGAATCAGCGTCAACGTATGCACGATCGAGCGCGACCAGAAGATCAGGATGATGAGCAGGCCGGCGGCGGCGTAAATCCAGAAGGCCCTTTGCGCGAGGGCAAAGACGCCGCGCGCATTGTCGATCAAGAAAAAGAGGGCGACGCCCTGGATGATACTGGCCAGCGTCAGCTCGACACCGATGACGATCGAATCGAGCTCGCGCCGTTCCTCGCCCGCCGCGCTCACGCCTGAAGTCAGATGCTCTATCCAGTTGAGCTACAGACACAGAAAATTTTCGATTTCAGATTTTCGATTGCGGCAAACATCCATTCATAGCTATAGCGCAACAAACTGTCGAATCTCGAAAACGCTTCCATTCGGAGGCGCGACTGCCCATCATTCAGCCCCATGAAGCTATTCTCCGCGCTGTTACTTGTCTGCGCATCAATCGCCTTAATCGTCTCCGGAGTTCCGCCGAACATCAATGTGACCAAAACCCACGGGAACGAGGCCGAGACAGCCGTGGCCGCCAGTCACACAAATCCGCTGCTCATCACTACCGTCTCGAACCTCGACTCTGGCGCGGGAACATCTCACAGCTGGAGCACCGATGGCGGGCGCACTTGGAATCATAACGTTATCGCAGATGGCGACGCGCTTGGGTTTTCCTGCTGCGACGGCCAGCTTGCTGCCGATGATTTCGGCAACATTTTCTTCACCTATCTTTCGTCGGACATCGCGGTAAAGGTTGCGCTCTCCACCGATGGCGGCGCGACTTTTCAACCGGTGCAGTTTCTCACCACGCTGCCATTTGGTCTGCCGGTGGGTCCATGGAGAAGTTTGGCCAGGATTGGTCAAGCCGTGAGTGGCGATCAGCCCTCGATCGCGGCGGGCGCGGGCAGTGTTTGGATTTCGTGGACTTCGTTTGACGGGACAATCAAGGCGAGTGGGGCGGCTGTTACAGGGCTTGGACAGGTAGGAACGTTTAGTCCTGCTCAAGGAGTCCCGGGCTCAAATCGCTTTGGTGACTACGGCGACACTGCAATCGGGCCTAACTATGGCGCGCTGGACCCGGACGGTCTTGGCCCGCAGGGTTTCGGGGCCGGTCAATTAATTGTTACCTCGAATGTGGGCGGCTTTGATTACATCCCCGCGCAGTCGGGCCGCTCGATCGATATCGAAGCTGGCCTCGCCTGGGACCGCACGGGTGGTCCGCACAATCGCCGTCTCTATTTCATCTACACGTCGGAAGAGCCGCAGGAGAGTAACGACACCGACATTCAGTTCCGTTACTCCGACGATAATGGCGCGACTTGGAGTAATTCCGTGCGCGTGAATGATGACGTGGGCACGACCAGTCAATTCAATCCCAGAATCTCGCTCGACTCGACAACCGGTAACATTGCAATCGCCTGGTACGATTGCCGCAATGATCGGGGCGATCACGGCTTCGGCGACACGAATGGCCGGCCTAACGATGACACCATGGTCTACACTACGGTGAGCAAGGATGGCGGCGCAACTTTCTCACGCAACCGCCGCCTATCAGCCGCGGCCTCGGACGACAACGATGCCGGCAGCGGCGTGGACTACGGTGACTACAGCGGATTCGCCTTTTACAACGGCCGCCTCTATTTCTCCGCCGCCGATAATTCGAACTCGACCGGCGACAATCCCGACGGGACACTGCACGAATACGATCTTTACGTGGCGCCGACGGGTGCCCGCTGACGGCGAGACAAGTTAAAGAGGTTACACGAGTTACAAGGTTACAACCGAGAACCAATTCTCACTTTGTAACGACTGTAACGAACCACAATCTGGGGCTCTACCATTGAGCTACGACCACCATGCCCGAAGCGATGGAACTTAGGTTTTTACGCCCCGATTGCAAAGGCAAACGGCCCGCCGCTGGCACGCTCCCGGCTCTTTTGAAAGTTCGTGCACGACAATATTGCAACTGCGGGCCGACCGGTTATCATTCCGCCTCACCGTCGCATGAAGAGACTAGGCTGGATTTTCGTCGCTCTCTTCTGCGTCTTGCCTGTGCGGCAGTCGCCGGCGCATACGGACGATCCGAGCGACATTTTTCTGCGCGCTTACATGACCTCGCAGCAGGCCGAGAAACTCGAGCACGACAATCAATTCAAAGCGGCCCTGGCAAAATATCGCTCGGCTGGAACCCTGATCGAAGACTTGCAGAAAAACCATTCCGATTGGCAGCCGGCGATCGTTGAATATCGCGGCCGTAAGATTGGCGAAAGCATCCTACGAGTGCAGGACAAGGCGGCGACGCAAAGCGATTTGACGGCCGCGCGCGCCGCGGCCCCGCAAGCTTCAAATGAGGCCGCGGTCAAGGAAGCGACCAAGAAACTAAACGACAAGATCGACCAGTTGCAGACGGACCTCGGCAAATCGCGCACTCAGCTCGAGAGCGCACAAAAAGAAAAAGAATCGCTGAGCGGACGGCTTGAGGAGACAAATTCGAAACTCACTCAGGCGCAAAGCGAGTTGGACAAATCCAAGGGCGAACTGGAGAAAACCAAGGGTGCCGAGCGCCAGGCACGAGATCAACTCGCCAAGGCGCAGGACACGCTCAAGAAAGCCGAAGCCTCCGGCACCGGCGGCGACAAATCGCAACAGGCGCTGCGCGCCGAGATCGCGCGTTTGAAAGATGCGCTCACCGCCGCCGAAGAACAGCGTCTCGCCGCCGAGAAAGCGAAAGAGCAGGCGGGAGCGAAAGCCACCGAAGCAAACAAGCAGATCGCAAGTGTCACCAAAGAACGCGACGCGGCATTGGCGCAGTTGAAAGGAGCAAAGGAACCGGAGAAACGCGTCCAGGTGCTGATCGCGGAGAACAATGATTTGAAACAGAAGCTGGCAAACGCGGAGAAAAGCGTGCGCGAGCTGAGCGCGGACAAGCCGAAGAAGGAAAAGGAGCTCGCCGACGTCAAGACGCAGCTCGAACAGTTGCGCGGGCAACTGGCTGCGAGCCAAAAGCAAAACCAGGAGTACGAAACCAAGATGGTGGCCATGCGTTCGCAGTTGGATGATCTCTCGACGCAATTGGCGAATGCAAAATTGAAAGGCTCGACACCGGAGGAAACGGCCAAGCTGCGCAAGGAAAACGACATGTTGCGCGCGATCGTGGTGCGCGAACGGCAGGAGGAAGCGCGCCGTGAGCAGTCCAAGAAACTCCTCTTTGCCTAGCTCGACAAGCTGCAGATCAAATCCGACACGCTCAACCAGCAGGTCGAGCTGCTTACCCAGCCAATCACTAAACTGAGCGAAGAAGAGCTCGCGCTCCTCCGCCAGCCGGTCGTCTCGATCTCCGATCACAATCCGGCGGCGATGAAAGCCAGTTTCACTTTCGCCAAGAAAAGCGCGATGAACGACGTCACCATCACCGGCGCCGAGCCGAAAACGCCGCCCGCTGAAAACACACCGCCCATGGCGGAGAACAACCCCCCCGGCGCGTTCAATCCCGATGTGCCCGATCCCTTGAAACCGCTCGCCCGAACGGCGAAGGAAAACTTCGAGCAGCGAAAATATCGCGGGGCCGAAAAACAGTACCAGGAAATCCTGACGA
>QHPZ01000256.1 GCA_003219225.1 Verrucomicrobiota bacterium
CCGCCTGCCGCAAGACGGCCGTTTTCGCATCAAAGTCATGGGCAAGGAAGTTGACCTGCGTATCTCGATCCTGCCCACCGCACACGGCGAGAAAATTGTCATCCGTATTCTCGACAAAGCTTCGCTTACCGGCGGCATCGAGCAGATGGGTATCGACCAGGATACGCTCACCAAATTCAGGAAAGCGATTGACGCTCCGCACGGCATGATTCTCGTGACGGGGCCGACCGGCTCCGGAAAGACGACCACGCTTTACTCGGTTCTCCACGAGCTAAACAATCCGGTCTACAACATTGTCACCGTCGAAGACCCGATCGAGTACGAGCTGATGGGCATCAATCAGGTGGCGGTGCGCGCCGATATCGGTCTCGATTTCTCGTCCGCTCTGCGCTCCATCCTTCGCCAGGACCCCGATATCGTGATGGTCGGCGAAATACGCGACAACGAAACGGCCGATATCGCGGTCAAGGCCGCCCTGACTGGTCACCAAGTCCTCAGCACGCTGCACACAAACGACGCCGCCGGCGCCATCACGCGCCTCGACGATATGGGCATCGAGCCATTCCTGATTTCGAGCTCAATTCTCATGACCTGCGCGCAACGACTCGTCCGGCGCATCTGTACGAATTGCCGCGAGGAATTTGTGCCGGAGCCGGAACTCCTGGAGCGACTCGCAATGGAGGACGCAAAGGGGACGGTGTTTTACCACGGCGCCGGCTGCGATCGCTGCAAAGGCCGCGGTTACCTTGGACGGGTGGCGATTCTCGAAGTGCTGCCGGTGAGCGAAGCGATTCGCCGTTTAATCATTAAGCGCGCTTCGGCTGCGGTCGTCAAAAACCAGGCGGTCAACGAGGGGATGAAAACTTTGCGCGTCGTCGGACTCGAGAAGGCGGTCGAAGGCATCACTACGCTGGAGGAAATCTGGCGCGTCACGTCGGAGGATCATTAACGATGCAAGTCCCTTTCCTCGATCTTTACCTGAAGCTGCGCGATAAAGCGCGCGCGCTCTGCGGCTGGGAAGTTGAAGTCGAGGCGCCGCCGCCAACATCGACAATCGCCGTCGTCAAACCCGAGAGCGAGCGGCTGAGCAAAACCGTCTTGCCAAATATGACGCGCCGGGTGGCAGCGGATACGCTCAGTGGCGCTGCGAGCGCAAAACCGTCGCCCCAAATTTCAATGACAGAGGGTTCGCGTCCGCGTGCTTCTGTCCGGGCGACGCCTTCCTGGTCGCCAAAATCCGCGGCCGCAATTGCTTTTGGCGCCGAAGTGAAGGCCGACCGTTCGATCTCGATTCGTTTGCGCGAGATCGTCGATAAACTACCGGTCGCCTCGACCAAGTCGCCGGAGACATTCGACTGCGATCGGAACATTCTGCTCCGCGCCTCCGAGATTGAAAAAGGAATGGCCGAAGGCAAACCGACCGTTTCGCTGGCCAGCATTTATCAACAAGCACCCGAGATTTTTGTACAGCGCCCACCGGCGGACGATCGCACCGAGGTGGCGCTGCCGTTCCAAACAGTCCTCGCCCAATTCATGACTTTGCAGGTGCGGCCGGATCAGGTCTGTGACGACGTTGTGCCGCAGGTAGAAACTCCCATCCTGCAGGTCACGCTCGAAGACACGGAACGTTTTGGCACCACCATCGAGCCGTTGCAAACTTCGCCGCTGCCTCCGGTCCGGGTCGAACCGGCGACCGCCAAAAGCATCGCCGCCGCCCAGCCCGAGGCAAGCGTCAGCGAGACTGTTAAGCCGCAGGCGCCGCGCACCGCCATCTCGCTGCTAGATCCGCCCTTCGCAAAAAAAGAATCGCGGCCGGCAAATGTTCCACCAAGTCCGCCCCCGCGACCCAAAATTCCAATCGATCTTCCACCGAACGGGACGGGTGTGCCCGCCTCTGAGATAGTTCCAGCCTTAAGCGGGCCGCCCGTTCCAATGGTTCCGCCGCCCCCGATGCCGGTGTTGCCGCCGCGCATTCCGTTCCGGGTCACGGCGCCCTCGGAAGATATTCGTCCCAGGTTCATTCGAATTCCCGGGAGCGAGCCGCGCGGAGACGCTGCCGTGACAAGTAAGCCAGGTGCCGGGAAAGAAGAGCTGAAAATCGCCTTGTCGCTCCCGATGGTGTTGCACGAGCTGCCGGCGTTTCAATTGAATGGGAGTCCTGCGACTGTGCCCGAAGACGCACGCATTGAACTGCCGCTTTCGCTGATTGAACCCCAGCTCGCCAGCGGTCGTGTTGTCGTGTCGCCGACCGTTCTGCAAAAGGCGATACCGGAGGATTACCGCAATCTGCTCAAAGTCGATCCCGTCGAAACACCGGTTACGTTGCCGCTGCAGGAGATCCTCAAAAATCTCCCCGGTGGCCTTCTGCGAATGCGCGCCGATCAGGAGGACATCGAGGTTCGCGAAAAGATTGAGACGCCGTTCTCGATCAAAGCGGACGAAGATGCGAAACGTTTTCAAGCTGCCGCCGACACCGCTGCTGCGTCTTCTGCGCAAACGGAAGAAGCAGCGCCAGCCAGCGAAAAGAGCGAGAGCGAAGCGACAGAAAAGTTCGACGCCAGAGTCGCGCTCGCCCGGATCGATGCGCTCCCGGGCGTTGCTGCTTGCGCGATCATGTTCGCCGATGGTCTGGCATTGGCCGGGAAACTGCCGGCCGAGCTCCTCGCCGACGGCCTCTGCGCCATGCTCTCGTCGGTCCTGCAGAAGATCGACACTCACCTCAGCGAAACGAAATTCGGCGCGCTCCAGGCGCTGACGCTGCACACGGCAAACGCGCCGCTCACTTTCGTCCGGCGCGATAATATTTGTCTCGCACTGTTGCAGGCCGAAAGCGACCTGCCCGCCGCCAGCCGCGATCAGCTTGTTTCGATCGTCGAACAACTGTCCCACACCTACTCAGACCAGCAACATGTCGATCATTAATTACGCCAGCCGCGAGATTCAGTTCAAAATCGTCTACTACGGTCCCGATCTTTGCGGTAAGACCACGAACCTGCAGTACATTCATCAGCGGATTAACCCGCAGAACCGTGGCGACCTCATCTCGCTCGCCACCGCTTCCGACCGGACACTCTTCTTCGATTTTCTGCCGCTCAACGCGGTCGTGATCAAAGGTTTCGTCACCAAGTTCCAGCTCTACACCGTGCCGGGGCAGGTCATTTATAACGCGACGCGGCAGCTTGTCCTCCGCAGCGTCGACGGGGTCATTTTTGTGGCCGATTCGCAATGGGAAAAAATGGAGGAGAACGTCGAGAGCTTTAAGAACCTGGGGGACAACCTCGCCCAACAGAATATTTCGATCGACGACGTCCCGCTCGTCCTCGAATACAACAAGCGCGACCTGCCGAACATCGCGCCCATAAATTACATGGAGTACGTGCTGAACAACCGGAAAAAACGGCTTCAGAGTTTTGAGGTCATCTCGAGCACCGGGCAAAACGTCTTCGCCGCGCTCAATGCGGTGTCGCAAATCCTGCTCCACAAGTTCAGCAAGCAAAAAGATATTCCGCAGGGGCCGCCCCTGCCGGTCGCGATTCCAGTCGAGCCGCCCGTTGCCCAAACTCATTTTCTCAAAAAATCGGAGGCGGAATTGACGGTGGTGATCGATCGCGGCGGCAACGTGATTTCGCAATCAGGCGACATGAGCGCGATGGACGTGACCGTGATCGCGGCGCTCGCCGCCGGTTCATTCGCCGCCACGCGAGAGCTGGCCCGCCGCATCGGCGAGCTCGAATTCAACGCGCTCTATCATCAGGGCAACGGCAGCCACATGTTCATGAACTCGGTCGATGACGACACGATCATGAACACCGTGTTCGGCACCTGCACCAACGTCGGCCTGGTGCGATTTTATTCCGCCAGCGCTGCGCAGCGCATCGCGACGATCTTAACAACGCTGCGCCACAGCACCCACACCGTCGCCTTTCAGCCCTCAGCCGCGCCCGTCTTCGCTGATCGCTAAGATCGAGGACCTATCCTTCGAATGCGGTGGCCACGAGCGTAGCGTTGTGGCCGCCAAAGCCGAAAGAGTTGTTGAGAGCGATCCGCACCTTTTTCTCGCGCGCGACGTTCGGCGTATAGTCGAGGTCGCACTCGGGGTCGGGGTTTTCGAGGTTGGTTGTTGGCGGGATGACAGAATCGCGGATGGCCAGCGCGCACGCGGCCATCTCAACCGCGCCGGCGCCGCCGAGCAGGTGGCCGGTCATCGATTTGGTCGCGCTGATCGGGACCTGATAAGCACGATCGCCGAAGACTTTCTTGATCGCGCGCGTTTCGCTGATGTCGCCGAGACCGGTGGAAGTGGCATGGGCGTTTATGTAATCGACCTCTGATGTGGAAAGGCGTGCGTGCTCGAGCGCGAGCTGCATCGCGCGCGCTGCACCTTCGCCCTCGGGTGGAGGCGCAGTCATGTGATAGGCATCGGCGGACAGCCCGTAGCCGGCGACCTCGCAATAAATTTTCGCGCCGCGCTTCTTCGCATGCTCGAGCTCTTCCACGACGACTACGCCCGCGCCTTCGCCTATGACAAAGCCGTCGCGGTCGCGATCAAACGGGCGCGAGGCACGCTCCGGCTCGTCGTTGCGCAGACTGAGCGCTTTCATCGCGGCAAACCCGGCCAGACCAATCGGCACGATCGCCGCTTCGGAACCGCCGGCCAGAAAAATATCGGCGTCACCGAACTTGATCGTGCGCCACGATTCGCCGATCGCGTTGTTCGAAGTCGCGCAAGCAGTGACGATGCAAAGATTCGGTCCCTGCAAGCCGTATTCCATCGAGATGAGCCCGCTGGCCATGTTGCTGATCAACATCGGAATGGTGAACGGCGAATTTCGCGACGGCCCTTTGGTGAGCAAAATCCGGTATTGTTCCTCGAGTGTTTTGAGACCGCCGATCCCGCTGCTGACAATCACGCCGAACCGATCGCGTCGGACCCGCTCAAGATCGATGCCGCCGTCATCCAACGCCATTCGCGCCGCCGCCATGGCAAGTTGCGCAAATCGATCGGTCCGCCGCAGGTCTTTCGGATTTTTGAAATAGCGTTTCGGTTCGAAGCCGCGGACTTCCCCAGCGATCTTGCAATCGTGCTGAGTTGTATCGAAGGCTTCGACCAGCCGGATGCCACTGACGCCGTTCTTTAAGTTCGTCCAAAAAGTCTCGACATCGTTGCCGAGCGGTGTGACCGCGCCGAGACCGGTGATAACGACTCTGCGATCGTTCATAGTGATGAGTGACAGATGATGAGTGACGAGACCAGAAGAGGAAGCGCGAGAATTAACTCGTCACTGGTCACTTGTCACTGATCAGTTTACCTCGCTCCCATTCCGACGCTCTGGACAGTCTGAAAGAGTTTGCCTTCGGTGCGGATGGAAGGCGCGATGATGATCTCGGTCTGTTGGAACTCGGCGATGTCGCGCGCGCCGACGTTGCCCATGCAGGTGGTGATCGCGCCGACGAGATTCTGGCTGCCATCATCGACATCGGCCGGGCCGAACAAAATTTGCCGGAGCGAGCCGGTCACGCCGACTTTGATTCGCGTGCCGCGCGGGAGATTGACATGCGGCGTGGCCATTCCCCAGTGATAGCCACGCCCCGGTGCTTCCTCGGCTTTGGCAAACGCGCTGCCCACCATCACCGCATCCGCTCCACAGGCGAGCGCTTTGCAAACATCGCCGCCGTTGGTCATTCCACCGTCGGTGATGATCGGCACGTAGCGCGCCGTTTTCTTGAAGTAGGCGTCGCGTGCCGCCGCGCAATCCACTGTCGCCGTCACCTGCGGGACGCCGAGCCCGAGCACGCCGCGCGAGGTGCACGCTGCTCCCGGCCCTACGCCGACCAACACCGCGGCCGGCCCGCATTCCATGATCTCGAGAGTCAGCTCGTAGCCGACCGTGTTTCCGACGATCACGGGAATGCGCATCTCCGCGCAAAATTTTGCTAGGTCGAGTGACTTGTACTCCGAGGAAATGTGGCGCACCGTGGAAACGGTGCTTTGCACGACGAAAACATCCGCGCCCGCTGCTTCGGCCAATTTGCCGAACGCGGCTGCGCGTTGCGGAATGCAACTCACCGCCGCCAGCGCGCCGCCGTCTTTGATCTGGCGGATGCGCGCGGCAATCAAATCCTCCTGCACCGGCTCCTGGTAAATCTTTTGCAGCAGCCCCGTGATTTCGGACTTGTCCGTCTCGACAATTTTCTCGAGGACCTCGGGTGGATTTTTGTAGCGGGTCTGCACGCCTTCGAGGTTGAGCACGGCAAGTCCGCCGAGCTTACTTATCCCAATGGCGAAGCGCACATCGACGACGCCGTCCATCGCGCTCGCCAGGATCGGGATTTTCAGTTCCAGCGGTTTCGCGTTTTTGCGTGGCAAACGAAAACCGAAGTCCACTTCGTTTGGATTGATCGTCACCCGGCCGGGGACGAGCGCAATTTCGTCAAAGCCGTAGGTCACGCGCGCCTTGCGATTGCGGCCGATCCACATTCCCATTTTAAATACGCTCCATTCTAAATCGTTCGTTCAAGCTTCCGCAGCGCGGACAGCGCGGCAGCAGAGCGTCGGTGCGATCTTCAAATTCCAACGCACACATCACGCAACGCAGCCGGTGCCGTAAAGCTCGTCGCTCGCGTCGCCCGCGCTTCCATTCTCCCACTATCCAGAAGAGAAAAACCGCCGCAAGAAAAAGCAGCAGATAAATCGTGACCAGCGCAGTGAGCGTGACTCGAATCACGGGGTTCTCGTCGGGGCTGGTTTCGGCGGCAGGACGTCATTTCCAAATTCGACCGTCGCCACTCCCCAAACGAGCGACTGCGAGGTTGCTGCGGAGGTTGTCGATCTTGCCGGAAAACGGCAGAGCATCAGATAATGGCGCGCCTGCTCGTCCAACGCGGGATCGCCCGACGAATTGAGTGCGAACGAATAGCGCACTTCGCCGCCTTCGCTGAGCGCGATGCGAAACCGAATCGCCTGCGGTGGCTCGTTCGTCGATGCGGCAAAAGCAGGCGGCGGCAGATTTGGCGCGCCGAAAGCGGCAAGTTCGCCAGAGAACAAAACTGTCGTCGGTGTAGTGACGAAAGCAGGCGCCGGTTCGCGCGCGGTTGGAACGGGACCCGGTGGCTGCGAACTCGGCGTGCGAAGATCGACAATTGCCGGCGGGACGCGCTTCAGCGCGGGAGCGCTGGTGAGATACGACGGCACATGATTTGTTTTTGGCAGCGCACGCAGCCTTGCCTCGGGCGGCCGCTGCGTCGCAAAGGCCAGCGCCGGATCTTCGGCGTCGATCCAGCGCAGCAACGTTCGGCCCTCATCGGAATTGGCCGAGATTAAACTCACGTGGGCAGGCGGAGGCAGGAGTGCGACGGTCGGGGGATAGACGATCTGAAAAACATAAAAGCAAAACGCGTGACCGAGCAGCGACAGAAACAAAAAGGCGATGATCGCCCGCCGGCGCTGACGCGGTGGTTCCCAACTAAAAAGCAGCGGTGCAGGCGCAGCCTGAGCGGCGGGAGCATTCATTCGCCCGGGCTCGTGGCGAGCGCCACCGAAGTGATCCCATGTTCCAAAGCGGCGTTCGCCACTTGCACAACCAGTTGATACGGCGTGAAACGGTCTGCGCGAATAATGAGCGAGTTGCTCTGAGTTCTTGCTGTGTCCAGCAGGGGACCAAGTTGTTCGAGTGTGATCTTTTGCTCGCGGAAGTAAATCGCCGGCGCGGCGCCGCCGGTGATGCTGATGATTTGCTGATTAAGCTGCGGGCCGAGCGTAAAGCGGGAAAATGGCATCGAAACGGCGATGCCCGGCTGCAAAATAAAATTCGAGCTGAGCAGCAGAAAGAACACGAGCAGAAAAAGGATATCGAGTAGCGGGATAATCAGCAGCCAGCCGAAGTTGTATTGCTTCGTGCGGCTCAGTTTCATCTCGCCCGAGCGATTGTCGATCTAACGGTCGACGCGCAATTCGGATTCGGCGCGTTCTGTCGGTTGCTGAAAACTGATGATGCCCTCGACCGGCTTGTTCTCGGTCAACATGTGCACGATCTCAATCCCGGCGCGCTCGATCTCGTGCAGCATCGTGTTCAGGCGCGAAGAAAGATAGCTGTAGGCCACGAAAGTTGGCGTGGCCACGACCAGACCCGCCGCGGTCGTGAGCAGGCTTTTATAAATGCCGCTGGAAAGTTCGCTCACCGTCGCGTAACCGCCGTGAGAGGAAATCGTGCCGAACGCGTCGATCATTCCCGCGACCGTCCCGAGCAGCCCGAGCAACGGCGCGAGAAAAGCAAGCGTCGCCAGCACGCCGAGAAAGCGTTCCAGCTTTGGCACCTCGAGCTGGCCGGCCTCCTGCACGACCTCGCGCAATTCCGAGCGCGGGGCGTCGTGCCGGATAATCGCGGCGTGAATAACGCGCGCGACCGGCCCGGGTGTGCCGGCCGATTCATGCAACGCCTCGGCGAAATTGCGCCGCTGAATGAGATTGGAAAGCCCTTTCAAAAATTCGCCGACGTGAATGGTTGCGCGATGAAAGTAAAAAAGCCGCTCGGCAAAGACCGCGATCGCAACAATGCTGCAAGCCAAAATCGGCCACATCAGCAGCCCGCCCTTTTGGATGTACTCGATCACCTGATTTTTGTAAGCCTATTCCGCCAGGGTGGCAAGCGGCCGGCCGGCGGCGTTTGCTATCTCTTCTTCCGCGGTGTGGCCGAGAGCACGGGAAACGCAGCCGCAGGTGTAGCGCGGTTGATCAGTTTGCCGTTGGCGTCGAATACCGAATAACCAGTTGGTTTGCCGGCTTCGTTGTAGCTGTAGACAATCTTATGCAGCACGGCGTCACTCCCATCGAGTTGCAGTTCTTCCTGTAACCGCCCGGCATTGTCGTATTGGTAGCGGCTCTTGAATTTCAACTTGCGGTCGGGCCCAAAAACTGACGCGCTCGAAAAACGGCCGCTGTCATCGAGCTTGTAGTGGATCTTCTCGCGCAGCTTGCCGTCCTCGTCGGTTGTGGTGGCGGTCGCCGCATGCTGCGCGTCGTCGAATTTGTAGAGGGTGCGCGATCCGTCGGGATTGATCGCCACTCTTACGCGAACAGTGTCGCTATCGCTTTGATCGTTCGTTTGGCTGAAACCGAATGGCAGCGGCAGTGCGAGCAGCAGCGTGAAAGCGATTGTCGATCTAAGCAGGCGCTGCATGCGGCGGAGCGGCAGAGCTTAACGTTGAAAAGAGCGGCTGCGAATTGGGGGAGGAATTTTTATTGGCGCTTGGCATGCAAAGTGGTTTAAGGTGTGTCAAAGTGTGTTAGAACGGATTAACGCTCCACCGGCTTATTCTCGCGTCTTCCCCAACCAAAATCTTCTACGCCGGCTAA
>QHPZ01000058.1 GCA_003219225.1 Verrucomicrobiota bacterium
GATCAAGGAAGACTTGGTCAAGCCGAGCCTGCTTTTTCTCGGGACCGAGTTCGGCCTCTGGGTGTCGATCGACCAGGGAAAAAGCTGGGCACAATTCAAAGGCAACCATTTCCCGGCGGTGGCGGTGCGCGATCTTGCCATCCAGCCGAGGGACAACGATCTCGTGCTGGCGACGCATGGCCGCGGTATCTGGATCATCGACGATATCACGCCGTTGCGCGCCTTGACGCCCGAGTTGCTCGATCAGGAAGTCAGTTTCGTCTCCGCGCGCCCGGTTCAGCAGCGCATCGAAGGCAGCGGCGGCTGGGCCAATGGCGATGCCGTGTTCGTCGGGAACAATCCGCCCGATGCCGCTGTCATTACTTACTATCAGAAATCGCGCCACCTGTTCGGGAAGCTCAAGCTCGAAGTGCTCGGTCCTTCCGGCCGGCTCATCGACGACCTGCCGGCGAGTAAGCGACCGGGACTCAATCGTGTCATTTGGAGCATGCGCGAAAAGCCACCGCGCGTTCCACCAGCCGCGCAGATCGCGGGCTCCGGTACGCGCGGGCCGCGACTTCTGCCCGGCGTTTACACCGTCCGACTAACGAAAGCCGGGAAGGTTTCCGAAACGAAGTTGAACGTCGGGCTGGATCGTCGCGCAAAATTCAGCCTCGCCGATCGCAAAGCTCAGTTCGACGCCGCCATGAAAGTGCGCGCGCTCTTTGGCGATGAAAGCGCTTTGATGGATCGGCTGCTCGGCACGCGCGCGGAGCTGGCGAGAATTGTCGCCAGTCTTCTGGAGGATGATCCACTCAAGAAAAACGTCACGGACTTCGACGCTAAGATCGACAATGTGCGGAAAAAGATTGTCGCCACGACTGAAGGCGGCGCAATCACAGGCGAGGAAAGGTTACGCGAGCATACCGACCAGCTTTACGGGGCGCTTTTGAGCTACGAAGGCAAGCCGGGCAGCTATCATCTCGGCTACATCGACGCGTTACGACGCGAGCTCCAGGATATAACCAAAGAGTTCGATCAGTTACTCGCCACCGATCTGCCTGGGCTTAACGATACCCTGAGATCGAAAGGTCAGCAGCCGATTACGCCGCCCACTGCCACTGGCACAAGCAGCGCGGCGGAGTAATCGCTCATCCGGGAGTTAACCCCCTGAGCTACTTCTTCTGACTAAGTAGCTGCGAGCCTACTTTTTGCCTGCGCCTGATTTTCTTCGTGCCGCCCAGCGAGCTTTCATTAGCTGCGATAAGCGCCTTCGCCCGGCGGCCGTGATGCCACTTCTCCTGCGACGCGTAGTGCGGCCAGCTCTGCCGCCGCCTCGTTGCCTCGCCCAGCGCGCGCGCGCCGCGGCTGAAAGCTTGGCCCGCGTGGCTGCAGACATCCTTCGCCTTCCGCGCCTGCCGGTGGTGGCCGCGCCGCGTTCGGCAGAACCGCCGACAAGAGAATTCAAACGTCGTTCCAAGTTGTCGATTTGCCGGCGTATCGAAACTGCTTCTTCCAAGTTTCTAAGAGATAAGTCCATAGGCCGTCTCATTACCCGCTGTTGCATGGGATAGCAAACATCTTTTTAAGCTTATGCCACGGCGATGCTTCCAAGTTACTGGACGCTGAGCGCCGAGTGTTAGACTTTGCCGCCTTGAATATATCAACTGGCCATACCCAGCCCGCACGGGTGCGATGGATGTTTAACGCAATCGCACGGCGCTACGATCTGGCTAATCATCTCCTCAGTTGCGGCGCGGACTTCTACTGGCGCAATCGCGCTGCCACGATCGTGGCTAATTGGCGGCCAGTGCAAATTGTCGATCTTGCCACAGGCACCGGCGACCTGGCATTCGCTTTGAGCCGCAAACTTCCTCAAGCGGAAATTACCGGAGTCGATTTCTCCGAAGAGATGCTCGCACGCGCGCGAGCTAAAGGATTGAGCCGAACCATTCTGGCCGATGCAATGCAACTGCCGTTCGCCAGCGCCTCAGTCGATTGCGTGACGATCGCATTTGGGTTGCGCAACCTGCCGGATTACGGCGGCGGGCTGCGGGAAATGCAGCGCGTGCTCAACCCCGGCGGTCACCTGCTCGTGCTTGAGTTTTCGCTGCCGCGAGTGCCGATGTTGCGCGCGATCTATCGCTTTTATCTGCATCGCTGCCTGCCTGCGGTCGGCTCGTTGTTAACCGGCGAGCGCAGTGCCTATCAGTACCTCGGCGATTCGATTGAACAATTCCCCGGCGGTGACGCCATGTTACATTTGTTGGAGCAAAGCGGCTTTCGGGATGCACGCGGCGAATCGCTGAGCGGCGGTATCGTCACGATCTATACGGCTGCAAAACCTCTGTAGTGGCCGAAAAAATAGTGCGAGTTGCCGTCACCGCTGGAGAGGCAGTTGGTGAACGCGACGGCTGCTCGATAAGCGGCAGCTTGAGCGCAGTCAGATCCGGCGTGCTCAAAACAAAGACTCCTTCCCGTTCCTCGGTGCGCGCGAACCACATTCCGTCACCGCCGGCGCCGCCGACGATCAGTTTGTGTGAAGCCTTGTCATCCGGTGAAGTGGTGAAAGTGATCGTGAGCTGCGGCTGATCGAATGCATGCGGTGGAGTGGCGCTTCCTACCCAGCGCACGGCATGCAGCACCGCCAATGTGTTCAAGAGCGACTGCAGGTTGGTTTGATTGATTTCGCCGCTGCCTTTGACCCAGCTCCACTGATTGTTCGCGCCGCGGACCAGGGACAATTCCTTATCGGTGGTAACGGTGATCCGATGGATTTGTTCCGGACGGCTCATCGCCGAGCCGCGCGTAAACGTTGTCGCCGTCGATCTTGCCGAAGGAGACGGTGGCGAAAGGCTGCTCGCCTGCCTTGGTTTCAGCCGTGTTTTCGGATGCAAAGGAACTGAAGATTACTTGCAGTTGCGGCTTATCGAGACCGTACTTCGGCAAATTGGAAGCCACATCCTCGACAAACTTTGACACTTGCTCGTTCGTAAACATGTCGATCAAACGATGCACCTCGCTCACGTTGGCGGGGGCATTGTTCCGGCTGGCGATCGTCCAGTTCTCCTCTTTGCGCGCGAGGACGGTTTTGCCTTTGCCCGGCGCATCAATCGTGGTCCGATCTAAAACATTGGTATCGATTCGGACCAGGTGCCGGTCGCGCACGTCATTCGGCCGGGTATTGAGGATGTCTTCGGTTTTCTTTGGTAGCGTGTAAACAAACGCGCGTGGCGAAAAGCGCACGTAAACCTGATCGGGTTGTTTTTGCGGGACACTGCCGATCTGCAGCGTTTGGCCTTGTTTGTCGTCGGGACCAAACAAAGTGATCGAGCCGCGCGGCTCGGCCAACCCGAACGCGCGCAGATCGCCGTGCTCGTCAGCGACGAATTGTTCGATCCGCGCCGTCGTAACCCGGGCAATCAAATCGCCGATCTTTTGGCTGTCGCCCCGTGCGCGTAGCGGCTTCACGATCTCCCAGTTGTCGCCTTTCTTCTGCAGCTCCATCTCACCGGCCGGCGTTTTTAGCACGAGGCGTGACACCTGGGCCGTGATCAGGTCGGTCAGCTTGCGATCGCGGAAATCGTCCGCCTTCTTCTCGATGTCCTTTTTAATCGATTGATTGGCGAGATATGTTTCGCGCGAGTTTTCGAACCGCACATACATCCTGGCTTCCAGCGCGGCGTCCTTGCCGAAGAGGATCTCGGGCGGCGCGCCTTGACCGAGCAGCTTCAAACGCAGCTTCGGCTTGCTCAGGCCAAACTCGTTGAGCTTCTTTTTGTCGGCTTCAATTTCTTTCGCTGAAATGGTCGCATCCTTCTGCCAGTTCTCCAGGTCGAGGAGAAGATTACTCACCAAGGAGGTGTCGGCCTGGTCCTTAATTGGCGTGTCGAGGCGCCATTTGTTATCGTGCCGACGAATGTCGATCTTCTCGTCGCCGTTTTGAATGATCACGCCGTCGATCTTGTCGCGGTTGAAGTTAACGACGTTCTGGGCCTGGCGTGCCGCTTCTTCGGTGCCCGGTCGTTTACTTTCGACAAACTTAATGTAGAGCCCGAGGGCAAGGACAATTGCCAGCAAGACTGCGGTTGTTTTCCACTTCATAACTGAAAGGCAGCCTCAGGCGCGTCGCTGCCACCAGATGACGAAACCGAATACCGCCGGGACGAGCGGCATCAGGATAAGGACGAGCCACCGCACACTACGCAGCCCGTTTTCGGCCAACGTAAACATGAGAGGCTTTGGCACCTTTGGCGAAATGCCGATGAGCTGTTCGCGGCTGAGCAGCCAGTTTACGCAACCCGACACGAAATCGAGCCCCTGTTGGTCCTGCGTCAGCGCGCGGTCGAGGACGAAGCCGGCGTTTGTCACCACCGCCATGCGCGAGGAATTCACCTGCACACGTTCATCGGCGCTGCCGCCTTTTTCGATCGAGGCACCAATCGTCAATGCTGTTCCGGGATTTTTCTGCGCGTCGGCCTGAAGTTTCGCCTGATCGTCGGTGTTGTAATCAGTCTCGGCGAAATAACCTTTCTCCGCCTGGATCAGCGGCTGCAGGCGAATGTTGGCGGCGCGCACCCGATCCGGCTCGAGGGTTAGCGAACAGGTGCCGCCGAAAAACAGCGCACGCACATCGGCGAGGCGCCGGGTAATTGGGCTGTCGCCGAGGAAGCGCGCCTGCACATCGCGGGTGAGGGCGAGCTCCTGGATGCCAGTGCGCAGGAACACCATCAGTCGATCGTCGTTCACTTTCACTCCGAGCTCGTTCAGGAACCCGGTCAGCTTCGGCATTTTGATGGTTGGATCGAGCAGCAACAGGATGCGCCCCTGTTTGTCCCAGAAATTGCGCAGCAAAGTCATCTCCCGATCGGAGAGATCGTACTGGGGACCTAGAATCATCACCGCTTTAACGTTGGGCGGAATCTGCGGCTCGTTGTAGAGATTCAGCTCCTGAAACTTGATGTTCTCGTTTTCAATGAACGTTTTCAGCACGGAGATTGGGCTGCGCGGCGGCGTTTCACCGAGCGAGATCGGCGAAGGCGTTTCGCCAAGGGGCGGTTCCTTATGACCGGTGACGTAGCCGAACGTGTTCTTTTTGCCTTCGACCAAATCCATTTCGACCAAATCCATCATCGCGCCGGTGATGGCTTGTTCGCCTTTGAACGCGGTCACGCGTGGACCTTCTCCAAATTGCATGCCACTCGTGTCAATGTCCGCCATTTCCGACGCTTTGACCGTCTTGTTGCGGCCGCCGTAGTCGAGCACGAGCAAGCTTTCGTCGGTCACGACCTTGTATTTGTCGAAGAGCTCCTTTGCGCGCGAAAGGTTTCGCTCCGGATCAATCATCTCGATGTCGATCTTGCCCTTGGCCGCGTATTGATACTCGGCCAGCAGGCTTTGCACATCGCCCGTGATCGGCGTCGTCGCGGCAAAGAAAACCGTGATCCGCATCTTGCCGGGCATGCTCTCGAAAAAGCGCTTCGTCTTATCGGAAAGCGCATACTTTTGGTCGCGCGAAAAATCCCAGCGCTTGTAATGGCGGAAGGCGAGGGAGTTAACCATGGCGGCGAGAAAAATCACCAACACGATCTGGACGACGACGTTCAGTCCGATCTGGAGCCGATGAATTTTTTTCGGCGTCTCGCGTTCTTCGGCTGTAGTTACAGTCTCCATTTGCGCGATTGGAAAGCTTGATGGGTGAGCGCGAGCATCACGATCGTCATGCTCACATAGAGGACGATTGGCCGGGTATCGATCACTCCGCGCGAGAATGTCCCCATGTGTTCAAGCGCAGAAAAATAGCCAAGCAGATCGCGCGTCGCCGCGCTCACGTTCAGCAGGATGAATTGCATCAGGCCGAGAAAGAACAGCAGCGTGATCGCGCAGAAAGAAATGACCGCGGCGATGATCTGATTTTTCGTCAGCACCGAAGCAAAGCAACCGATCGACACATAAAACATGCCCAGGAGCAGAAGCATCAGGTAGGAACCAAAATATGCTCCCCACGAGGTGGCCGCGGGCTGCTTGGTGACCTGCTGGAAGATCCAAAAATAGAGCACTGTCGGGATCCACAGGATCAGATAGAAAACAAGCGCGCCGAAAAATTTCGCCAACACGACCTGCCAGTCCCGCACCGGCGCGGTCATGAGCGGCTCAATCGTGCCGAGTTTAAATTCCTCGGCGAACAGCCGCATGGTGATGAGCGGAAAAACCAGCACAAACGCAAACCAGAAGAACACCGAGTTAAAGAATGCTTCCTGCACCGAATAACTCACCGGCCGCTGGTTCATGAACGAGACCTGGAAATAGAAATCCACCCCGCTGACGACGAGAAAGAACACCAGCACCATGTAGGCGATGGGCGAGTAAAAATAGCTGCGCACTTCGCGCGAAAGGAGGGTGTAAAATTTTCTCATAATCTACAAAGGCGTGTCATCCCGAGCCGCGCAGACGGCGAGGGATCTCACAATCGAAGTCGCGGTTACACTCAATGGATTGGATGATCCACGGTCTTTGGTGAGGTCCTTCGCTTCGCTCGCGATGACGGCGTATGCGCAATGGCGATGGTGCAAGATCGACATCATCACTACACCTGATCCGAATGGGTGATCTCGACGAACACGTCCTCAAGTGTCGCGCGTCTTAGGGAAAGCTCGCGCAGTGTCCAGCGGCGTGCAGCCGCCAGGCGAAAGATTTCCTCCCGCACGTCCAATCCCGATTCAACTCGTAGCGAGAAAATTTTCCAGTCGCCATTAACGTCCGTCGTTACATCGCGGACGCCGGCAATCTTCTTGATTTCCTCCGCGCCGTTATCGGTGCCGGTTTTCGCTTCAACCACAACGCCGCCGGCCTGGCGAATCTGGCCGAGCAGATTTTCCGGCGTGTCGCAGGCCTCGATCCGCCCCTTGTGAATGATGATAACGCGGCTGCACGTCATCTCCACCTCGGGAAGGATGTGGGTCGAAAGCAAAATCGTGTGTTGTTTGCCGAGGTTTTTGATCAGTTCGCGCACCTGGCGGATTTGGTTCGGGTCGAGGCCGATGGTCGGTTCGTCGAGAATGAGCAGGTCGGGCTCGTGCAGGAGAGCATCGGCCAGGCCGACACGTTGCCGGTATCCTTTGGAAAGCGCGCCGATCAATTTGTTCTCCACGTCTTTAAGCCCGCAAAGTTCCTTTACGTCACCGACACGCTCGACCACGCGGCGGTGCGGCACGTCTTTGAGCGCAGCGCGATAATCGAGATACTCCGTGACGCGCATGTCGCTGTAGAGCGGCACATTCTCCGGCATGTAACCGAGGTGCGCGCGCGCTTGCAGCGATTGCTCGAAGACATCGAACCCGGCGATGGAAGCGCGGCCGGAGGTCGCGGGCATGAACCCGGCGAGGATGCGCATGGTGGTGGTTTTGCCGGCGCCGTTCGGCCCAAGAAAACCCATGATCTCACCCTGGCCGACCTCGAAGTTCAGATCACGGATCGCGGTTTGGCCGGCGTAACGCTTTGTCAGATTTTCAACTTTTATCATCGCAAAATCATTGATCAGACAACCCCGGCCTAATCGCGTTGTCTAATTTTTTCCGCTTGTCAACGGGCGGTGACGCTCACCGTCTCGGCGCGTTGACCTGAGCCGTCGGCGCGGATGACGCCGACGGTAAGATCGACGTTCCCCCCGCTCCGGACCGGCTTTAAGAGCCGATCGACCTGCTCAACCGAATTAACGTCGCGGTTGCCCACGCGGTAAAGAACAAGGCCGCGCTCAATGCCGACTTCATCCGCCGGACTATCAGGCTCGACGGCAGTGATGAGCGCGCCGCGACCCCGCGCGTATCCGAGTGCGCCGCTCAAATCATCGCTCAGATTCTGCAACTGCAGACCGAGCAGGCGCTCGGCGTTGGAGCCGGCTGTTTCCTCACCCCCTGGCGGGTTTTTCCCTCCGGGATGCTTCTCCGCGTAGGCCTTAAACTTATTGACGCTGTCGCGCACCACGTCGGCTGGAATGGCGAACCCGAGTCCCTGTGTGGGAACACCCTGCGGCGTGAAAGCCATTTTCGCCGAGCTGATCCCGACGAGCCGGCCGGAAATATCGATCACCGGGCCGCCGCTGTTCCCCGGATTAATGGCCGCATCTGTTTGCACAAGATTTTTGTAATCGACGTTGTCGACGCTGATGTCGCGTTTGGTCGCGCTGAGCACGCCACGACTGATCGAGCTGCCGTAACCGACCGCATTGCCGACCACGAGCACCGTCTCACCGAGCAGGTTGGGGGAAACATTCTCCAGACTGATGAATGGAAACGGCCCTGGCGCGTCAATTTTGATGAAGGCCAGATCGGTCTTGTCGTCGCCGGTGATGTAATGCGCGCTGTAGTTCTTCCCGTCGTCCGTTGTTACTTTGATTTTGAGATCGGCGGCGCGCTCGACCACGTGCTGATTCGTCACGATGTGCCCCTCCGCATCGACGATAAACCCCGACCCGAGACTCTGGACAGTCTGGCGGATTTCGCGCGGACGCGCCCGATAGTAACCAAAAAACTGCGCGTACAAATCTTCAAAAGGATCGCGCACCGTCCGTCGCACGACGCGCTCGGTGTTGATGTTCACCACTGCCGGCAAAACTTTCGCTAGCGCCAGCACCGTCGGCTCCGAGGCCGGGTCCGCTTGCGCGAAACAATATGTCGATGTTGCACAGGTCAGCAGCGCGATCGCGAGCAGGCGACGACCATGTCTGGGTAGCGCACGCGTCTCGCGTGCGCTCCGCCGATACATCCCTCCCCCGATCATGGAGCTGCAAGTAACGAGGCGGCATCTGCACTGTCAACTAGCCGCTATGCTCATTAGGCGCAGATTGAATTTGCAATGCGCACCTCAATCGCCGCTCGGGAAAATCTGGAGCTAATCGACGACAACTACCAGCGTTGGCAGGAAAACCCGCGCTCGGTCGACCCGAGTTGGTCCGCATTTTTTGAAGGGTTCGAGCTTGGCAACGTGCCGGAGAAAGACGGAGCGGTAGGAGCAGCGCGGGAGGGGCAGCTGCAAACACGCGTCGACGGTCCCAATCCGCTGGCCAAACAGCGCTCGGAAAACGAGCTGCTTTCCCTCCGCGAGCTCGGCTTCAGCGACAAGGACCTCGATCTTCGCGTTTCATCGAAATTCTTCCTCGACAACGAGGAAATGCCGTTGCGCGAAATGATCGCGCGGCTGGAGAAAATTTATGCGAACTCGATCGGCGCCGAGTTCATGCACATTCAAAACAGCCGCATCCGCAACTGGGTGCGGTATCGGCTCGAGTCGCGGCCGGACAAACATTCAACCGCGCCTCAGGTGCAGGTAGCGCTGCTCCGCGCGCTCATGGAAGCCGAATCCTTCGAATTGTTTCAGCACTCGCGCTACGTCGGCCAGAAACGCTTCTCCCTCCAGGGCGCGGAGTCGCTCATGGTGATCCTCGATACGATCCTGCACCGATGCCCCGGCGCCGGTGTGGAAGAAATTTGCATGGGCATGGCGCACCGTGGCCGGCTCAATGTGCTTGCGAATTTTCTGAAAAAATCCCTGCGCGTCATCTTCACCGAGTTCAGCGAGAACTACGTTCCCGAGCTCGTGGCTGGTGATGGCGACGTGAAATATCCCCTCGGCTATCGGACGCGTGGAAGGAACAGCCCGGGCGCGGCAGCGGATCCGCGGCGACACCGAGCGGCGCAAAAAAGTTCTGCCGCTTCTGATCCACGGTGACGCCGCGTTCGCGGGGCAGGGGATCGTCGCGGAGACATTGAACATGTCGCAGCTCGATGGCTACGGCACCGGCGGCACCGTTCACGTGATCGTCAATAATCAGATCGGTTTCACGACGCTTCCGAAAGACGCGCGCTCGTCCATGTACGCGAGCGACGTGGCCAAGATGATTGAAGCGCCGGTTTTCCACGTAAACGGCGATGATCCGCTTGCCGTATTCTTCACCAGCCAGCTCGCGCTCGAGTTTCGGCAGGAGTTTGGCCGCGACGTCGTGATCGACATCTATTGCTACCGCCGCTACGGCCACAACGAAGGCGACGAGCCGGCGTTCACTCAGCCCGATCTCTACGCCAAGATCGAGAAGCGCCCCTCCGTCACGCAGCTCTACAAGCGCGAGCTGCTCGAAGCCGGAACACTGAGCGACGATGACGCGGCTTCGCTCGAAACCGAGTTCGACCTGCGCCTCGAGATGGCGCTCGACAGCGTGAAAGCGCTCGAAAAAGAAAGGCCCGGCAAACAAGCGAAGTTCAAAGAATCCACCGCGGTTTTCCAGCCACGCTACAGCGACGAATCGGAGCCGACCGCGATGAGCGAGCAAACCCTCCAGCAAATTGTCGACGGCCTGACGCGCGTTCCGGAAGGCTTCAATCTGCAGCCGAAGATCAAACGCATCATTCTCGAACATCAGCGCAAGATTTTTGAAGCCGGCGGTCCCTTTGAATGGCATTATGCCGAAGCGCTCGCTTTCGGCTCACTGCTGCTCGAAGGAACTCCGGTGCGATTGTCGGGTCAGGACAGCTACTCCGTTCTTTACGATGCAAAAACGGGCGAGCCTTACGTTCCGCTCAAACATCTCGCCCAAAATCAGGCGCCGATTTGCGTTTACAACAGTCTGCTTTCCGAAGCAGCCGTGCTTGGGTTCGATTATGGCTACTCACTCGATTATCCCGACATGCTGTGCCTGTGGGAAGCGCAGTTCGGCGACTTCGCCAATTGCGCCCAGACGATCATCGATCAGTTCATTGTTTCGGCGGAATCAAAATGGCAGCGGCCAAGCGGGATCGTTTTGCTTTTGCCGCATGGTTATGAAGGCCAGGGACCGGAACATTCGAGCGCGCGACTCGAGCGATTCCTGCAGGCCTGCGCCGAGGAAAACATCCAGGTCTGCAACCTGACGACGGCCGCGCAATATTTTCACGTCCTACGCCGCCAGATGAAACGCAACTTCATCAAGCCGCTCATCATCATGACGCCCAAAAGTTTGTTGCGCGCGAAACACGCCTCATCCATGGCCGACGAATTCATCCATGGCCGCTTTCAGGAAATTCTCGGCTCGCCCGAAGTTGGACCCGTGACCAAGATCAAGCGCGCCATTTTTTGCTCGGGCAAAGTTTATTACGACCTGCTCAATTACCGGAGCGATCGCAAGATCGACAATGCGGCGATTGTCCGGATCGAGCAGCTCTATCCATTATCGGAAAAGAAGCTGCGCGAAATGCTGAAGCCATTTCCGAAAGGCGCCAAGTTCATCTGGTGCCAGGAAGAACCGCAAAACATGGGCGCGTGGACATTCATCGAGCCGCGCTTGCGCACGATGTTTTGCCGCGAGATCAGCTACGCCGGCCGCAGCGCCAGCGCCAGCCCGGCCGTCGGATCGCTCGCCCGCCACAAACGCGAGCAAGCTGCGCTCGTCGCAGACGCCTTTTCCATCTAACGGCTGGCGATACATAGGAGACGTCGTATACATCGTATAGAGCGCCTATGCCGATCGAAGTAAAAATCCCCGCGGTCGGCGAATCCATATCCAGCGGCGTCGTTTCCGTCTGGCACAAAAAATCCGGCGATTTCGTCAATGCTGGCGAGCCGCTCTTCACGCTCGAGACCGACAAAGTTTCTACTGAGATTACGGCCGAAAAAGCTGGCGTGCTCGACGCGCTCGTTCCCGAAGGTCAGGAGGTGAAAATCGGTGAAGTGGTCGCCACCATCGACGACTCGCAAGAAGCGCCGGCCGTCGAACAGAAAGCCAAGCCAGAAGAAAAGAAGGCACCCGAAGCGGAAAAAAAAGCCGCTGTAGCCGCGGTCGCCGACCGCGGGCCGGCATCAACACTGCCAGCGGCAGTACCGCTCTCGCCTGCAGTTCGGCGCATTGTTGAAGAAGAACACCTCGAGCCGGAGAAGATTGCAGGCACCGGCAAAGATGGCCGTCTGACGAAAGGCGACGTGCTCGCGGTCGCCGAAAAGAAACCCGCAGGGGAAGCTGTTAGCTTACCGCCTCGCGCGGCCGAAGATCGCCAATCAGCCGACGGTCGCGTGGCACGCAAACGCATGTCGCCATTGCGACGAAAAATCGCCGCGCAACTGGTGATGTCGCACCAAACGACGGCGACTCTGACGACCTTCAACGAATGCGACATGAGCGCGGTGCAGGAGTTGCGCAGCAAGTCGCAGGAGGAATTCACGAAGAAGCACGGGGTCAAGCTCGGCCTCATGTCCTTCTTCATCAAAGCAGCGGTCGAAGCGCTCAAAGCCGTCCCCGTGGTCAACGGCCGGATCGAGGAGGAAGATTTCATCCAAAACAATTTCTACGACATCGGTGTGGCCGTCGGGACCGAGCGCGGTCTCATCGTCCCGGTGATTCGCGACGCCGACAAAAAGAGTTTCGCCGAGCTGGAGCGCGAGA
>QHPZ01000059.1 GCA_003219225.1 Verrucomicrobiota bacterium
GGCCTGCTCGCCAAACAAATCGGTTTCCGTCTCTTCGCGAAACGTGGTTTCGATGACACCAGCCCGGGTGCAGCCGATCGCCGTCGCCCAGGCGAGCGCAGTTTGCTTCGCGCGTCCCGTATGATTTTGGTAGACTGCGATCAGCCCCGGTACGCCACGGCCGGCGACAAATTCGCGGCGCATCATCGGGCCAAGACCTTTCGGCGCGACCATGACAACGTCGAATGTCTTCGGCGGCGTGATCGTACGATAGTGAATGGCAAATCCGTGGGCGAAAAGCAGCGTCTGACCGGGACGCAAATTCGGCGCGACATCTGTCTTGTAGACTTTGGGAATCGTGGTGTCCTGGAGAGCGAGAAAAAGAATGTCCCCCCTCAGTGCGGCGTCTGCTGTGTCGAGGACTTTGAGACCGTCGCGCCGGGCAATCGCCCGCGATTTGCTCCCGCGGTACAGCCCAACGATGACCTTCATCCCGCTGTCTTTCAGGTTGAGCGATTGCGCGCGGCCTTGTGCGCCGTAGCCGATGACGGCGCACGTCTTGTCTTTGAGCCAGGCAAGATCGGCGTCTTTATCGCGATAAATGCGCACCGCCATACGTCCGACTCATCGCCGATACTGTAGCGGCGGTCTTCGGCCGCCGCATTAATTCATCGTGACGCTCAGCAGCGCGTCGCGAGGTGGGAGCTAGTTTGCGACTGACCCGTTCTGCGCCAAAGCGCGCAGATGCGAAACATGCGCAAGCGCGGCCCGCGCCTCTTCACCGCGTCCCATCTTCTCCAGAATGTTCGAGAGCAAAATGTACTGGCGCGGTTCGTCCGGCTGCCGCGCGACGGCGCGCCGCTGGGTGTCGAAAGCTTCAGTGAGCCGGTTCTCGCGCAGTCGCATCGTGGCGATGAGGTTGAGTGCGTTCGTCTCATGGACATCGAGCCTGCTGGCGTGACGCAACGCCGTCTCGGAGCGCGTCGCGTCGCCTTTCTGCGCGTATAATCGGCCGAGCGCGAGCGCGGCATCGTAGTGCCACCAGTTATCTTGTGCGAAATTCTGAACCAACTGCAGCGAAAGATCGACATCTCCGCTCTGGCGCAGGATTTCCGATTGAAACGCGATCAAGTCCCACACCTGCGGATAATCACGGCGGGTCTTCTCCAGAATTTCGAGGGCGGTCTGATCGTCCTTCGCGTTGTGGCGCAGCTTCGCGAGATTTAACGCGCCGATCCAAGTGTGGGGATATTCTTTGCGGGTTTGCGCTGAATTTTTTTCCACCTCCGCATAAAGCTGTTCCGCTTCTTTTGTTTTTCCCTCATTGAAGAGGACGCCCGCGAGATGGTTTTGTGCGTTCGGGTAATTGGGATTGCACGCCAGTACCGCGCGGAAGATTTTTTCCGCTTTCGCGTACTCGGCGCGATTGGAATAAATCTGGCCCAGATTAATGGCGACGCGCGCGCTTCTGCTGCCGGAGGCAAAGGTGCGTTTGTAGAAGGTTTCTTCATTCGCCCAGTCACAACTGCGGACGAAACTGCGCGCCCCGAGTGCGATGACGGCAACCGCCGCAACCGCCGGAGCGACACGCCGCCACGGTTGCGACATGCCAAAAGTGCAGCCTGCAAGCCAGATCAAGAACCCGACGCTCGGCAAATATAACCAATGTTCCGCGGCGGTCGCGTTTAGTTGAACGATATTCGAGATTGGCAGATAGCCGGCGATGAACCAAGCTGCTCCAAAAATGCGCACCGCCTGGCCGCGGCCTTGTCTTGCACACGTCACGATCAGAGCTGCGACCACGACCAGGCCCAGGATCGACAAGTATTGTGCCGCCGCGCCGCTGCGCCAATCGTAACTGCCGGGCGGACCGTTGTGATCGAACTCCACCGTTCGTTCCATGTGAAGGTTTGCCGGGAAAATCATCAGCCCGCCGTAGTCGCCGAGCGACCGCGCCATTAAAACCAGCCGGCTTGCTGCGCTCTGACGCAGGTCGAGCGCAGAAGGCGGCCGTTGCTGCGGCAGGTGCCGTAGCCCGCAATAAACAGCGATGATCAGGCTGCAGCAGGCGATCGCCCAAACTCGAGTTTGCACACGGAGCTTTTTTTCTACGAACACGAGATGCGTGATGAACAGGATGATCCAGACACACGCGATTTCGCGCGACAGCAATGCCACCAATCCCGCGACGGCTGCCAGAAAGTAAAGCACTCCGGAACGAACCGGATGCGGCGTTCGTTGGGCGCGCAGGAACAGCAGCCATCCGCTGGCGGAGAAGAGAAAAGCGAGACTATCGGCACGACCGGAAATGTAATCGACCGCCGCGCTATGCACGGGGTGCACCACCCACACTATCGCCACGCAAAAAGCAATTGTGGACAGCCACGGAATGCGCCGCTGCAACCGCGCACGCGCAAGAATCGAAGCCCGGTGAAAGACGAGCGAGCCGAAGAGTTGGCGCAGCAGAAAATAAAGCGCCACGCCACTGCCGGCATGCAGGAGCACGTTCGTGATATGAAAGCCCCACGTGTCCGTGTTCCAAAAAAAGTAATCGAGCATGTAGGAGATGTTCTGGATCGGGCGGTAATGGGCCGAAAAGGAATCGAGGAACAGATAGTGCCGAAAAGTTTCCAGGATCAGCAGCGGGCTTTTGATGAATGGATTATCGCGCGTCAGATAAATGTCGTCCCAAATGCGCTCGCCTTGCAGAGCTGGAGCGTGGACCACGAACGCCGCGACAAGAAGAGCAGCGATCCGAAACCAGCTCTTGCGCAGGTAAGCGACAGCTTGGCTAACGCGAATCCTCGACACCTGCGCGCCAGCACTCTCTGGCGCCGCTGCTTTCATTTTGTGGGGAAAGACGATGGCAAGCACGGAGAAGCACCGCGGATTTAAGCCTAAGAGCGTCCTTCCGCGGTCGAAAGACGCTCTTGGGGTGAAAAAGCAGTGCGGACTAAGGCCCGTATGGCGACCAGAAGCCGGCTCCGGCGACATCGGACAACGCATCGTAACTGGCCGATGGCACCGCTGGCACGATGTCGACCGTCTGGGCACCGTAGTCGTTGCCGAGAATGTCGCGCGCGGTGTTGTAAAGGATTGCGTTCTTTTTCACGTACTGCGTCCAGTCGGCGGTATCGACGACGAAGCCGGTGCTGCGTCCGGTCTCAATCGCATATTGATCCACCGCGCCGTCGATTAGACGCAGATCGTTCAAAATGCGACTGGCCTGAGAACGTTTCCGGGCCCGGAGAAAGCCGGGCACGGCAATGGCCGCGAGCAGGGCAATGATCGCAACCACGATCATGATTTCCACGAGAGTAAAGCCGGCGTGTTTGGTTTGAAGTTTATTAAACATGAATGCGTTTTCTTTTTTGGTTTGTATGGCGAGTCGCGCGAGCAAGGTTGGTGGCTCTTTCTCTCACGACTCATTCCCTGCCATTTGCGCCCAGGCGCCAATGACAGGTGAATGAATCGTCAGATGACTACGGACCGTAGGGCGACCAGAACCCGACACCGGCCACATCCGATAATGCGGTGTAGCTGGCTGGCGGAACTGCCGGCAGTGTGTCCACGGTCTGCGCACCATAGGCATGGCCTAGGATGTCGACGCCCGTGTTGTAAAGGACGGATCCCTTTTTCAGGTAATTCGTCCAATCGACTGTACCGATAACGAACCCAGTCGCACGGTTGGTCTCGATCGCGTATTGGTCGACAGCGGAGTCGATCAAGCGCAGATCGTTGAGGATTCGGCTGGCCTGCGAACGCTTGCGGGCCCGGAGAAATCCGGGGACGGCAATCGCCGCGAGCAGCGCGATGATCGCGACCACGATCATGATTTCCACGAGGGTGAAGCCCCCGCGTTTGCTATTGAGTCTGTTTAACATGCTGTTTGCTTCCTTTATCTCTTGTTGTTTGACTGCGCTCCGCGGCCGTTAAGACCGCGAAGTTGCTCTTCATGCAGCAGCGTTAATGCCAAAGGATCGCTTTTTTCTGGTGGCTCGCGTGCGATGCGCTGGACGGAGCACAATTGGTGTGAAGCAATTAAGCGTGGCGCACACATCGTGCTTGAGTAGCGGCGTGAACGTCGACACGTCGCCGGCCCGGCACACTCTTGGCGCGGCGCACTACCTCTTTGCCAGCGTGCTGCTCGTCCGCATTGTCGTCCTGACGCGGCTCAGCGCTTCGGCCTTCCTCTTACCGGTGCGCGGCGACATGCATTTCTACGATCACTGGGCGCAACGCATTCTGCACGGGCAGCTCACTGATCATCTCGCTTTCTATGGGCTGCCGCTTTATGCTTACTGGCTCGCTTTGATCTACAAGCTCGCTGGCTACGGACCTTTTGTGCCGGCGCTTTTGCAGGCGGGCATCGACGCGGCAACAGCCGTCATCATCTACCAACTTGGTGTTCGCGTGTTTTCCCGACCGGGCGAGCAACCGCGCGACGTCGCGGATGAGCCGTTCAATTCCGTCAAGCGCGGGCAGTTCATCGCCGCCGCGGCCGCTCTGGGCTGGGCGTTTTTTCTTCCGGCGCAAACCTATGCTGCCATCTTAATGCCGACTGTCTGGCTCGTGTTCGCGTTTTGGTTCGTGGTTTGGCGAGTCGTGAAGACAAACTGCGCACCGGGGCCACGCGAATCGCTGCTCTACGGTGCGCTGGTCGGGTTCGTCGCCATGGGCGTCGCAACGGTTCTTTTTCTGTTGCCCTTGCTCATTGCCTCAATTTGGCTTTGCCAATCACGCGGTAGCGGACGCGCGGTTACGGCGAAAGTAACTGCTGTCGCCTTGCTTTTCGTCGGCGTTGTCGCTGGTGCCGCTCCCTGCTGGGTCCACAACCGCTTCGTCGCACGCGACCCGGTTTTCTTGTCAGCCCACAGCGGAGTCAATTTCTGGATTGGCAATAATCCGCTTGCGACCGGCTATCCGCGGTTTCCGCCCGGATTGCATGCCGGCCAGGAAGTCATGTTGAAGGATTCGATCAACGTTGCGGAAAAGACTGCCGGTCATCCGCTGAAACGTTCGCAGATCTCGGCGTTCTGGTCGGCCAAGGCGAAGGATTACATCCGCCGGCATTTCAGCGAATGGCTTCGATTGCTGGGGGTGAAGGTGAAGAATTTTTGGAATTCATTCCAATACGATGACCTCAGCATGATCACGGCGTTGCAGGAGCATCACGTTGTTTTTCCCGCTCTGCGTTTTGGACTCGTCGCCGCTCTTGCCATTCCCGGCCTGCTCATCGCATGGATTCGTTTTCCGCTCTCTCGCTGGATCAGCGCCGCGCTATTGTTGCAGATGATCGCTTTGTTGCCGGTGTTCATCACCGAGCGTTACCGTCTCGCCGCTGTGCCGGGCCTGCTCTTGTTCGCCGCGTTCGGATTGTCGATCTTGTGGGAAGCGTGTGCGACAAGTCAAATCCGTGTCGCCGTCGCGTACATTGCGCTGTTGATTGGATCAACAATTTTCGTCGCGTGGCCGGTACGCGATCCTGCGCTCTGGGCGCTCGACACCTACAATTCCGGGTGGCAGGCATTCGAATCCGGCGATCTCCCGCTGGCGGAGCAGAAACTGCGACTCGCCTATGCCTACGTGCCCGAGAACGCAGAAACGAATTTTGCTCTTGGCAATCTGCGGCTCGCGCAGGGAAAAAAGGCCGAAGCCAAGTCATTTTATCTCGCGACGTTGCGTCTCGACCCGACCCACGAAGGCGGCTACAACAACCTCGGCATCCTTGCCCTGCAGGAAAACCAGTGGACGGTGGCCGCGAATCTCTTCCGCAAAGCGCTCGAGCAGGATTCAAATGAGGCAAAAACCTATTACTTGCTTGCGCAGGCAGACTTCAATGGCGGCGATCTTCGGGCCGCTTGCGCGGCGATTGGCGTTGCGCTCAAGCTCGATCCGAGCCGGCCCGATTTTTGCGACCTGCGCGACCGCATCGAGCAAGCGCGCACTGCTTCGCTGCAGTAAAATGATCAGACCGGGTCGTTGTTCATCCACGTGATGGATCGTTCGGAATCGCGGCGTCGCAAAGTTCGGCTCGTCAGCCTGGCGATAGTTCTCGCGATTGGCGTATTTCTCCGGATTCCCTCGAGCACACTCACCGACGCGGCTGCACCGCTGCGCGTCGTGCATCTCAACAGCACGATGAAAGGCATCGGCTTCGACGAAAATCTCTATCGCACCTACGTGAATGTGCTCATCTCCCGGGGCATCACGTCCTACCCGGACTTAGCCGAGGAATATGTCGCAGTCCAGGACCACCTAACCAGTGCCATCCTGCCGCCGACGCGGTTTCTCTACATTTTCGCGGCTTATCTCTGGCACCAAATCTGGGGGACCGAAGCGCTCAGTTCGCTCAAAGCCGTGGCCAGTCTCTTCAGCATCCTGCTCTTAATCGTCTCCGCGCTTTTTGCGTGGCGAGCGGCGGGAGCGCATGTCGCACTCTGCGTCGCCGCGCTGATGAGCTGCGCGCCGACGCAAATTCACATGTCGCAGCATGCGCTCATCGACGGTTTCTTCGCTTTCTGGGCGACGCTCGCGCTCTGGCTGTTGTGGGAAAATCTCCAGCATCCGAACAATTGGCGTTGGCTCACTGGCTACACATTCGCGCTCGCTCTCATGGTGATGACAAAGGAAAATGCGCTGTTCGCGTACCTCGGTTTGGCGGCGTTACTCGTCGCGAATCATTGGGCGCGATTCGGACAGACCACGCGTGTGCTTTGGATGCTCACCTTTGTCGGCGCGCTCCTCGGTGTCGCCGTGTTGGTCAACCTCTGCGGCTCACTCCAGACGGCGACTCGAGTTTATGCGCTTCTCACCAGCAAAGCTTCCGTCCTGCCATATGCAATCAAAACCGGTGACGGGCCGTGGTATCGCTACCTTGTCGATCTGATGTTGATGAGCCCGGTCGTACTTGTCCTGGCGATTGGTCAATTGTTTCAACTCGATCGGACGAAAAAGCCCGAGCTCTACATGTCGATCTTCATTGCCGCAACTTATCTGCTCATGTGCAATGTCCGCTACGGAATGAATCTCCGCTACACCAACATGTGGGACCTGCCGCTGCGCTTTCTCGCCGTGTGCTGCCTGCTCCTTATCACCCAGCGGTTCGCACGATGGCAAAACCTCGTCCTCGGCCTGAGCGTCGCCGCGATCTGCGCCCTCGAACTCAACCAATACTACGTTTTTTTTGTGAAGTTCGGCCTTTACGAACTGGTGACCGAAGGATTGTTGCGCGCGGTCAACATTGTCAAGTAATCGGCCAGCGCGGCTTCGCGCAGCTTTGCGCTCGTGTCGATCGTTTCGGCCAGCAGATTATTCACGGTCGGTAACGCCTGCGCCCGGACGAAAATTTGATACGAAAACAATCCGCGCGCGACGCGGATCAGCGCCGCGTTCAGACGCACGAACAGGCGCGCCGCCGAATTGTTGCCCAGCGCTTTGGGAAATGGCGCTGGAATACCGCGGATCTCGAGAATTTTGTAGCCGGCCTGCACGAGCAGTTCCCGGATCGAGCGAAAGGTAAACAACCGCGTGTGTGTGGCGTCGAGAATGCCGCGTTTACCGTAGTTAAATTGGCCGATGAATAGCATCAGCCGCGTCGCGATGAAGCCGATGTTTGCGGTCGTGATCACCAGCTCGGGCCGTTTGCAAGCGGTCGCGTAACGCAGCTCGTCCACGAATTCCTCGGGCGATTTGAGATGTTCGATGATATCGAGCAGAAAAATCTGGTCGAACTCCGAGACATTGACCGGGAACTCTTTCCGATCCAGGTCCCAGCGGATGAACTTTGGCCGCGCTGGCACGAGTGGTGTGGGCGGCGTGTAACGGTCCATTCCCGTGACGCGGCAGCCCTGCTTGATCAGTTCGGCCGCAACCAGTCCCTGGCCGCAGCCGACATCGAGCACGTGCCCGCCAGGACGTGCCGCGGCGAGCGCCGCCGTGTGCGAGGATTCGTAGCCGAGCTTCAAATCGTACGTTTCCTCCGGCGGATGCACATCGAACTTGCGATCGAAAAACACGCCGAGCTGGTGCAGCCGCGCCCGCAACGTCGTCCGGAAAATATTGGCCGCGTAGCGCAGACCGTTCACGTAGCAGATTTCGTCGCCGTAAAACGTGGGGATCGGCAGCTCGACGATTCGCAAGTTTTTCGAGACGAACTGAATGATGATCTCGGTGTCGAAATGGAAATCGTTCGTGTTGCGCTCGAATGGGACTTGCGCGAGCGCTTTCGTGGAGTAAAGCCGATAGCCCGAGTGGAACTCCGACAGATTGGTGCCGAGCAGCCGGTTTTGAAAAGCGGTCAAGATTTGGTTGCCGATCCATTTGTAGAGCGGCATGCCGCCGCGCAACGCCGCGCGCTTGTCGATCATGCGCGAGCCGAGAACGGCGTCGGCCATGCCGCGCACCAGCGGCCCGAGTAATGCCGGTAATTTTTCAGGCGCGTATTGCCCGTCCCCGTGGATGAGCGCGACGAAATCGAAGTTGTTATCGATTGCGTAGCGGTAACCGAGCTTTTGGTTTCCGCCATAGCCCTGGTTTTCGGGGCTGCGCAACACCGTCAGCTTGAATTCGGAATTGCGCTGCTGATAGCGCACGCTTCTGGCGAATGTGCTGTCCGCCGATGAATCGTCGATGACCAGCACTTCAATGTCTTCACGGTGCAACGAGAGGGGAATACGGCGCAGCACTTTTTCGATTGTCGTTTCCGCGTTGTAAGCGGCGACAAAAATCAGCAGCCGCTTACCGCAAAGGCTTGTCCTGAGCGGAGTCGAAGGATCGACACTGTCGGTCAGAAATCGTTCCGGCGTTTTCATCGCCGTGATCTCCCGAGCTAGATTTGCGCCAGTCGGCGAAGCCGCGCCCGCTCAGGCGACGCGCTTGATCGGCTTCGGGTACAATTCGGCCGGCCCGGAACTGCCTTGGCTGGACAGATGCCGTGTCGGCGCAAGCGGCCGCGCCCGAATGCAAATCTGGTGCGCAAACAAATGCTTTGAAACTTTGGCCAGGCCTCGGTTCAGCTTCACGAGCGCTCGGTTCCAGCGGTTCGCCGCGCTCGCCGGCAGCGGCGGCATCGGAAGCCCCCGCGTATCGATGAGCTCGTAGCCCGCCTGCTGCAGGAGGACGCGCAACGACTTAAAGGTGAACGGTCGCGGCTCGTTTTTCCCGCGAACGACTACGCTCCGGCCCACACCGCCGAGTGCAAGCAGCATCCGCCGGATCAGAGAAACGAAATTTGCGCTCGTAATAACTACTTCGGAGCCGCGCCGCGCCATTTTCCGGCGCAACTCCCGCATAAAAACGTCGGGTGCTGCCATTTGATCGAGCAGGTCCAAAAGCAAAATCTCATCGAACCATGCGACATTGTCGGGAAGACGAGGAACTGGCGCAGTCGAATCGGGCGATGATTTCTTTGCGGGATTGCTCACCGCGAGATCGATCGAGGTGACGTGACAAAGTTTGCGTTTCAGTTCGCGCGCGACCTCGGCGTGACCGCGTCCGAGCTTCAGGACATATCGGCCGGGTGCACAGGCGTTCAGGGCAAATTTTGCCAGAGTAAGATTGCGGGAGCCCTGAGCGCCGAAGCGCCGTTCGATTGTCGATCTTGCTGCACGCCAGCCGCGCCTCAGCCAGCCGCCGGCGACATCAAATGGTGTGTCTTGCAGAGTCGTGGAGTACATGCCGAAGATTGGCAGCTAAAACCTTGCCAGCTGTAGACGCTTCACTGTGCGAAGCGTCACGTCTGTAGGGGGAAGCTGCTAGCTTTCTGCCGTCTGCTTAGAGCGGCCCGCCTGAAACGCCGGATGTTGCTCCGACGTCGCCACTATTTCCGAGTGCCGACTCCGCCGCTTTCAAAACGAACTCATCATCATTATCCCCAAGGCCGGCGAGGTTGTTGCGGATTCGCCGGAACGATTGCCGCAGAAAAAGTTCGGCGGCCGTGTTTTTTACCGCGGGCGATTCACCGTTGCGCTGCGCAAACTGAATCTCCGAGTCCCACCGGCTCAGCGCGCAGGTCGATGCAAACAACTCCATCGCCGCGTTCGCGATCCGTTCCTGCACCAGTTGCATGTCCAGGATCGGTTCCCGATAGAGAATCAGCGATTTGTTGACCGCGAAATTGAACCGCCAGATCAATCGCCCAAGCTCGTTCGCTAACGATCTCAATTCGCTGCTCCGCACCGGCACATCCGGCAGGCGCACCGTGGCGCCGAGTCGATTCATGCCCGCGCTCCACGCTTTGCCCAGCCCGCCTTCGCGCGTCGGCTTCAGTAGAGTGTCGTAAATTTCCTTGAACTCCATGCCCGGGCCGCGCATGCCCACCAGCGCGATAAATGATTTCAAAACTTCGTTGCTCCCTTCGCCGATCTGGTTGATCCGCGCGTCGCGCACCATTCGCTCCAGCGGCAGATCGGTCATGTAGGCCGCGCCGCCATGAATCTGAAACGCCTCGTTCACGCATTCCCAGAGCAGCTCGGTCGTGAACACTTTGAGCATCGCCGTCTCGAGCATGTAATCTTCCAGGCCGCGATCGATCAGCGACGCCGTGATCGTGGTCATCGCTTCCATCGCGTAGGCGTCGGCTGCGATCCGCGCGATTTTCTTTTTCACCAAATGAAAATTGCCGAGCGTCTTATTGAACTGTTTCCGCGTGTTCGCGTGCTTCACCGCCAGCTCCAGGCACGTCTTGGCCGCGCCGGTGCAACAGGCTCCGAACGTCGTCCGCCCAAAATCGAGGACCGTGAGCGCAACTTTCAATCCTTTGCCTGGCGTGCCGAGAATATTTTCCTTCGGCACTTTCACGTTGCGCAACGCGAAACGTCCCGTCGCCGTCCCGCGAATCCCCATCTTCTCCATCCGGCCGTCGATCAGTTCGAATCCCGGCATGTCAGGCGTGACCAGAAACGCCGTGATCGCGTCCTTCCCGGGTTTGCCCGGAACCGGCGTCCGCGCCATCACCGTCAACACCTGCGCGATCGCGGTGTTGGTGATGTAGCGCTTTTCGCCGTTCAAAATGAAATGCGATCCGTCGTCGCTCGGCGTCGCCGTTGTCTGCACATTGCCGGCGTCGGACCCGGCTTCCTTCTCAGTCAGCGCGAACGCGCCGAGCTGCTCACCGTTGCACAATTTCGGGAGCCACCGCTGTTTTTGCTCGTGCGTCCCGAACAACAACAGCGCCCGGATCCCGATCGAGTGATGCGCGTTCACAAACACCGAGGTCGATGCGCACCGCCGCCCGATCTCCTCTAAAACCTTGCAGTTCGCCATCTGCGTGAAGCCGGCGCCGCCGTACTCCGCGGACGCGGTCATACCGAGCACGCCCACGCGTCCAAGCCCATCGATCACGTTGCGCGGAATATCCGCTTGTCGATCGATCGCCGTCGGATCGAGCTCCGCATCGAGCATCTGCCGCAATTCAGTTAGCGTCTGATCCAGCTCCGCCTGTTGCGCCGCCGGAATCCGCGGATATGGCATCACCCAATCGGAAACGAAATGCCCCGCGAACAATCCCTTGGCAAACCCCAGCGCCTGCGGCCCGGCAAAAAGCAGTTCCTCCGCCTGCCGAATCTCCTTCTGTCGTTGTGCTTCCGCTTCCGTCATTGAAAAAATGAATCCGCCGACGAACCCGGCGGGTCACGAATTCTAGCTATTCACGCGCGCCGTGTCCAACGCGATAGCGACGGAGCGAATTGCGCTGAACAGCTAGCTACAGCCCTGGCTCGTCCCGCATTCGGTGCAGACACCGCAGGCGCCGGCGCGGATGACTTTGTCGCTGCCGCAATGTGAGCAGACGATGTCCATGAACAAGTTCCCGAGCGCTTCCTGGACACGATCGGCATGGCTGCTGCCGTTGCCGGCTATCTGCGGTTCGCCGTCGTTCGGTGTGTGGCTCGTGATCACGTCGAGGATTTCTTTTTCGCCGGTGCGCGCCAGGTCCGAGACCGGGCGATTGATCGCTTTCTTTTCGATCTCGGA
>QHPZ01000259.1 GCA_003219225.1 Verrucomicrobiota bacterium
CAACGCGCAGCCAAACGGGGCCGAGCAAATCAACGGAAGCGCTCCGCTTGACTGGCTGCCAACGCGGAGAGCTGCAATCAAACTGAGTGAGCCCGACATTGCGGTCGTAATTCCCGTCTACAAACAGCCGCAGTATCTCAAGGACGCAGTCACTTCGGTTTTGAAACAATCCATCATCGACAAGGTGCGCATCGTCATCGTGAACGATGGCTGTCCGTATGCGGCGACCGATTCAATCGCGCGCACGTTTTTTGATGCTTATCCCGGGTTGGTCTACTACCTGCGGAAACCCAATGGCGGCCTGTCTTCGGCGCGCAATCACGCCATTCGTTTTGCGCTCGCCTCCTGGCCAAGCGTGAAGGCCATCTTTCCGCTCGATGCAGACAACAAGCTCTCGGCCAAAACTCTCGAGACGCTTCTGTCTCATTTGATGGCTGCGCCCAGTGGAACAGGCTGGATTTATCAGGATCTGGTTTCATTCGGCACGCAGGAGCGAACCTGGCATACCGGCGTGCCGTTCAGTGTCTATCGGCTGGTCCATGAGAATTGCTGCGACGCCGGGAGCCTCATTCATCGGAACGTGTTCGAGGCGGGCATTTGGTACGACGAGCAGATGCGGAACGGCTACGAAGATTGGGAGTTTTACGTGAATGCCGCGTTGCATGGCTTCCGCGGCGTACATTCACGCGACACTGACTTTCTTTATCGGCGGCACGGCCATTCGATGCTGACCGATTCTAAGGCCGATCATGCGTCGGTCATGGGTTACATCTGGCGCAAACACGCCGACGCACTCGCGCAATCCAAGCTGGCCCGGCTCGAGCACCGTGAGATGCCGCGCTTCGCGATCGTGGATGTGAACTCGGCTTCGAGCAGCTGTGTAACGAACGCATTGGACGCCAGCGCCGCGCCTCAATCCGTCGACGCGTTTTTCGAGCGGATCGCCGCATGGGCGGCCGAGCGGCCTCCCAAGAAAAGCTATTTTCCCCCGGTGACATTAATTATCGATGGAAGATCCCTCCGCCTCCTCCGGCGTCTGCGATTGTTGCCGGGCATTCTGCTTTCGATTCAAAAGGCGTTAAGCCGTCTCGACGTCTACGAGCTTTGTTTCGCACCCGATGTCCTCCCGCACAGAATCGAGCTGGTCGCCGGCTCGAAAGCTGCCGTGCCGGTGATTTATGCGCTCAAGACAAAAACACTCTTGTACTGGGCGCAACACGATCGGGGGCGTTTGCTCAAGCTCATCTCTCCGCGCTCTCGCGCTGGAATCGAGCGCGCGACGATCAGGCTCGGCCAGAAATGGTTTGTCGGTCAGAACGCCTTCTTTCAGCAACTCTGCCGTAGCAGCGTAGCGCGGCGAGGCAAGAAGCGTGGACGCACGTCGCGCAAACCGGCGGCACTGGCGCGGCAATCGGCCGCGCTGATCAAGCGCCTGTCGCACAAATTGCAAAAGGTTGTGCTGGTCGAAGATCGGGTGGAGAACGCCGAACTGCTGTCGTCTCACGCTAATTTTGCGGAGGCGAAACATCTGTATAGCGAAGGCACGAGCTTTCCATTTTTCTCCGGACGCGACGGCACGGAACGCCATCTTCTGTTCGTTCTGCCGTGGATGCAGCTGGGCGGCGTCGAGCTGTGCATGCTCCACTGGGCGAAGGAGCTGGCGGCGCTCGCGCCGAACCTGCGGATGCACTTGCTCTTGACCACGAAAAATTTGTGGGAAGCCGGTCCGAAATGGCTCGACGTCTTCGGCACGGTCTCTTTTGCGCCGCTCGCCGAAGCCGATCGCGACAAAGTGCTGATGGATTGCCTGCGCTATGCCAACGTGGTGGTGAATGCGCACTCCATGCCGACATATCGTTTGTGGCCGGACATGCGCCGGAAAACGCGCGCTCTTTATTTGACTTCGCTTCACGTGATGGAGCTCGGCAAAGAAGGATTACCGTGGGGATATCCGATGATCGCGGCCCGGGAACAGGACAACCTCATCGATTACTTCGTTGTGCCTTCGGATAACCTGCGGCGGTCCTGTGAAACGTTCGGGGCACCGAGCGAAAAAATCATAGTGGCGCGAAATGCTGCGGCTGTGTCGCCGGCGAGTCGCGAGGAGGCAATCGCTGTGGCGCAGGCAAAGGGCGCGCGGCGCTATTCACGCAAACGACCACTGCGAATTCTGTTCTCCGGCAGATTTGATGTCCAGAAAGGTATCGACCGACTGGAGGAAACGGCAAAGAAGCTGGCCGCGACCGGATTGCCATGCGCGTTCGAGGTGCGCGGCAAAGCCGTCATCTCAGTGGGACAACGGCCCCCGCGAATTATCAGTGGACGCATTATCGAACCATCGGTGGACGTGCGCGTGCTGACGCGAATGTACCAGAAGGCCGATATTTTCTTTCTGCCCTCACGCTGGGAAGGTGCGCCGCTCACGATTTTGGAAGCCATGTCCTTCGGTTGCATCGTGATTTCTACCAACGTTGGTGGCATCAGCGAAATCGTCGAAGATCGCGTAAGCGGTTTTTTGTTGAGCAACGACCAGCCCGACAGCGCGATTGCCGCCACCGCCTGCGAATTGATTAGCCAAATTATCGCAAACCCCGAAGCCTACACGGCCATGAGAATTCGCGCGGTCGAGCAAGCGATGTCTTACACGTGGCGCCTTGCGGCCGAGGCCGTTCTCACGCGCATCAAAGCGAGGCTCGACCTTTCTTGAACACGACCACCGCACACTATTTCGTCCGC
>QHPZ01000258.1 GCA_003219225.1 Verrucomicrobiota bacterium
CGGCATGACCGAGGCGAGTCTTCTTCCCGAAGCGGCCGCTGCTGCTGGAATTAGCTATGTCGATCTGTGCCGGCGAATCATCGAACTGTCGCGCGCGCGAACGGAGGCGAAGAGCCGATGAGCAACCGGCGCGCCCGGTCGCGCAACCGAAGGGTCTCGAGTTGGCGGCAGCGGCGTCAGCAGCACTTGCTCGATGTAAAGGTGCGCTCGCGCAAGGCGACGCAGCAGCGCGCCCGCCGTGCGCTTGTTTTGATTTCCAAGCTGATCTTCGCGGCTGGAGTTTGCGCTGCGATTTACTTCGGCGCGCGCGAAGGAGCGCGTCGCCTGTTCTTCGAGAATCCCGATTATCAATTGCGCACCATCGAAGTGGAGACGGACGGTACGATGCAACGTGAGCACATTGTCGAGGTGGCGCAGTTGCGCGAGGGCGAAAACATTTTCGCGGTGAACCTCGGCCGGGTGCGCGAGCGACTAGAGCAGCTCCCGCAGGTCGACGACGCGCGGGTGGTGCGCAAATTGCCCGGCGAAATCGACGTCAAAGTCAGCGAGCGCAAACCGGTCGCCTGGATCACGAGCGAAAAAGAACTCAACGATCCTTTTGTTTCCGACGCCGCGTTTCTGGTGGACGCGCTCGGCGTTTTGATGAAAGAGAAGAGATTGTTGCCGGAATACCTGGGACTGCCGCTGATCGCAGGCTGCGCGGCCGAGCCGCTCGAGCCCGGCAAAACCGTCGAGTCATTCGAAGCCAAAGCGGCGCTGGAGCTGTTGCGATTGAGCATGCGCAGTTTTATGCAGACGCGGTTTCAAATTCGGGAGATCGACCTGTCGAAAGGTTACTGCCTGCTCGTGACCGATAAGAACCACACCCGCGTCGCGTTCGGCTTCGACAATCTCGAGACGCAGTTGCAGCGGCTGGAGCAATTTTTGGTTTACGCCGACGATACGAAACAGGAGCTGGCCACGATCAATCTGCTCGTGCAACGAAATATCCCCGCCACTTTTGCCAAGCCGGCGCGGGCTGTCATTAACGACACCGTCGAGCCGGAGGCGACACCGCGAATTTTGAAGGCGCTCCCCGTGCATCGGCCCGAGACAAGTCCGGTCGCCGCGGCGACACGGACTCGTCCGGAGGCGAGATCGACATCTTCGCCTTCACCCCGGCCACAGAAGACGCAATCGTCTCTGCCGCGCGCAGTCCCGGTCGAACGAGAGAAGAAGAATTAATCATGGCGAGCAACGATTTGGTGGTCGGCCTCGAGATCGGCACCTCAAAAATTTGCGTGGTGGTCGGCGAAGGTCGCCCCGACGGCACGTTGAGAATTCTCGGTGTCGGTCAGGCGCCCTCGCGCGGCGTGCGCAAGGGGGAAATTGTCGATTTCGAGACGGCGATGAAATGCGTGCACGAAGCGGTCGTGGACGCGGAACAAAAAAGCGATGTCATGATCCGCAGCATCTACGTCTCGGTGGCGGGCGGCCACATTCAAAGCTTCAACAATCGCGGCTGCGTAATGGTGCCGGAGGACCGGGATGAAATCGACGAGCAGGACATTGAGGACGTAAAGGTGAGTGCGCGCGAAGTCAGCATTCCGGCGTCGAACGCGTTTTTGCACTCGATCATCCAGCATTATCACGTCGACGGCCAGGATGGCGTTCTCAATCCGGTCGGGATGCTCGGCGAAAAACTGGAGGCCGATTTCCACATTATCCACGGCGTGCGCAACCGGATTCAGAACACGATCCGCTGTGTAAAGGAGCTGCCGCTGGAAGTGGAGGATGTGGTCTTCAGCGCGCTTGCCTCCGCGCAGGTCGTGCTGACGCAGCACCAGAAGAACCTCGGCGCGCTCGTCGTCGACATGGGCGGGGGCACGACCGATTACATTCTTTACGTCGATGGCGCTGTGAAACAAAGCGGCGTGCTTGGGATCGGCGGCGATCACGTCACCAACGACATCTCCATGGCCCTGCGCATCCCGATGGCGCGCGCCGAAAAATTGAAGCTCGAGGAGGGGAGTTGCGTTCTCGGCAATTGTCTTCCCGGGGAAACAATTTTACTGAAAGACGACTCCGGATTCGCGGGCAAAGAGATCGAGCGTGAGACGCTCAACACGATTATTAACCTGCGCGTGCGCGAAATTTTCGAGCTGCTCAAGCGCAAGCTCGAGGCGGAGCCATTCATCAATTACATCGGCGCCGGTGTGTTCATCACCGGCGGCTGCAGTTTGCTCGACGGCATCGAACATCTTGCCGGCGAAAGTTTCGAAATGCCGGCCCACGCCGCCCACGCGCAGACTATCGCCGGCCTCACTTCCGCGTTCGAGAACCCGCAGTTTTCAACCGCGATTGGACTGATCAAATACGCACAAGCCGTGCAGGCGGAGCGACCGGCGAGGGGCTTTCGGCGACTGATCGGCAAATTTTTTAGCTACGGATGAAAGATCGAAAGTTGATTGGTAGGGCGCGACCGCCGGGCGCGCCGCAAGCATGCAGCCGCGGACGGCCCGGCGGTCCGTCCCTACCACTGCAGCACAAATGATTCAGCTCAGTAAAAACTACACTTTGCCCGAACGCGAAGAGGAAATTATCCCGATCAAAATCGTCGGCGTGGGCGGCGCGGGCGCGAATGCGCTCGACCGGATCGTGCTCGACGGAATGGAGAAGGCCGATCTCATCGCGATCAATACCGATGTGCAGTCGCTCGCCAGCTCAGTTGCGGCGCACAAGGTCCAGCTCGGTCGTGCCGTCACCCGCGGCCTCGGCGCCGGCGGAGATCCGGAGGTCGGTCAGCAGGCGGCACTCGAGTCGGCCGAAGAAATCCGGCCCGCGCTGGCAAATGCGCGGATGATTTTTATTTGCACGGGATTGGGCGGCGGCACCGGTTCCGGCGCGGCGCCGGTCGTGGCGCAGATCGCGCGCGAGGCTGGTTCGCTCGTGATTGTTTTCGCGACGCTGCCGTTCTCCTTCGAAGGAAAGCGCCGCACCGCACAAGCACACGCCGCGCTCGGGCGTCTCAACCAGATTGCGCACGCGGTCATTTGTTTCGAGAACGACCGAATGGGCGACATGGTCGCGCCCAAAGCGGGAATCCATCAGGCGTTCGCCATGGCGGATGTCACGATCAGCCAGAGCGCGCGCTCGATCGTAAACCTGATCCAGCGACCCGGTCTCATTCGGATCGGGTTCGATGATCTCTTGACCGCGCTTCGCAGCGAAAACGGCCGCTGCTTGTTCGGGTTCGGGGAATCCGATTCCGATAACCGCGCGCACGATGCGCTCCGGCAGGCGCTGAAAAATCCGCTCATGGACAAGGGCAGAATGTTGGCCGACGCGGCGCACGTTCTTGTCCAGGTGACCGGCGGCCCGAGCATGACTCTGTCCGAAGTCGAAATTTTGATGCAGGAGCTGAATCGGCAGGTGAACGAGCACACGCAGATTTTGTTCGGCACAGCGGTCGATGGCAGAATGGGAAATCGCCTCGCCGTGACGATCATCAGTTCGCTGCGCGCAGAGATCGATGTTGCGTCGGACGTGGCCGCACCGCTGCCGGTTCCCGCTCCCATCTGGGAACAGCCACAGGAAGCTGCGGCAAAGATCGACATCCTGCCTCAGCCGCCGGTGCTTGCGCCCGCTCCGGCGCCGGACCTGATTCCATTCGAACCACCGCCGCCGGCTGCGGAACTACCGCCGCCGATCGCGCCGGTAGAAAAATCGCGGTCGCGGGTCATCATGCCGCGGAAAAAATCAGAGCCCGAAGAAGAACCCAAACCAGCCCGCCAAAAATTCGGCCAGGCGAAACAAGAAGTGTTGCAGTTCGAGCCAGTCACGCGCGGCCGCTTCGAGAAAAGCGAGCCCACGATCATTGAGGGTCAGGACCTCGATGTGCCGACGTTCCTGCGCAAAAACATTCGCGTGAAGTAGAATTTCTATCGCGCTGGCAGGGTGAAGTCGCCGGGCAGTTTGTAGGCTTCGCCGGCGGCAGGGTCGAACGCCCAGGCGGATACGCGCGTCGTCCCGGTCGGCAAAAGTTTGCGGTGAATGAAGGCGCGCCACCCGGAGTCGAGATATTGTTTGCTCTTCATCTCTTTCATAATGTCGGGCCGTTTTTCGTGTGGCTCAGTAAGTCCGATAGCGACCCAGCTTTGGTCTGCTTGATATGCCAGCACGACGCACGGCGCAGGCTCGCCGCGCTCTCGTAAGAAGCACCAGCCATTCATTTCAAAAACATCGGCGTCCTTCTGCACGAGATTGTCGGATCGGCCGAATTCGGCAGTTGACCGCTGCGGCCGATCTTCACCGTCGTGCAAAATCGCCGAACGCCGCAACGGTGGATCGAGCAGGTGGAGGCGATCGAGCAAGTCGGCGTCTCGCACCATGGCTGGCAGGCTGGCTCCAATCATCAGGTCAATCGGCAATTTCTCCGACGGGCTGATCACCTGGCAGAACTGGAGGTGCGCCGCGCCTTGGAGGCGTAGTCGCTGCAAAATTTCCATGTGATCGATTCCCGCAGGGAAACTCATCGCGCTCAGTGTGAGGATCGCGGTGAAAACCGGTGCCTCGGCCGCCGCGATCGAGCGGGCAAGTCTCCCCGGCAATTCGGCGGCGCGCGCGCTTCGAGCGGCAATTGCGACCATGCCGATGAGGCCAACATACAAATTGAGAGAAATCGTCGCGTAACGGGAATTGAGCGCTTGCTGCGGCCCGGCTGAAACGCGCATGCATGCAGCCAGCGCGGCGCTGCCAGTCGCATACGCGGCCAATGCCAGCCATGGCCCTGCGGAAACGCGCGTTTTCAGCGGCAGCTTAAAGAAGACGCAGCCGGCAATCAGGAAGAGCAGGAATGCGATTGCGCCGATGAGCGCCGTCGTGATCGCCGCATTCGTGCTCAAACTCGATCGGCTCAGCGCGATCCCGAGGAAACTTGTGAAATAAACGAGGTGATCGAACCGATTGCCGAGTTCCGGCCCAGGAATAGATGCGCGTTCATATCCAACGAAGTAGACGAGCGCGACCGCAACGAAGCCCGCGCTCCACACGGTCAGCCAGCGCGCGCGTTTGCGTGTGAACAGCAAATACAACGCGATCACCGGCCACAACAGCACCCCGCCGCCGAAGGAAAACGTCGCAATCGTCGCCAATAACGCGGCCCCGCTCATTTTGTGCGCATCGCCCAGCCGCGAAGTCAGAAGAACGAGACAGCCGACGAGGCAAAGGTTCGGAATGAACATTTGAAGCTGGAATCCCCACAGCCAGTTCTCTGCCTGCACGGGCGCAAAGATGAGGAGGTTGATGAGCGCCCAGAGAAACAGACGTTTTCGCGCCGGGCCGGGCAGAGTGCGCTCGAGCAGCAAATAGATTCCGGCGGATATCGCGCAGCAGAGCAGAACGGAGAAAAACATTTCCGCTACAACGTTCCAATGTGTCCACTGCGCGAACCCGACATAAATGAGTTTTGGAATAATGATCCGATGCTCGTTATGCTGACGGAACAGATCGGTGAGCGTGAGCTGGTGCTCGTACGATTTACGGATTAGCGGCACCAGTGACCATTCGTCGCCCCAGGGAACGTTTACGGCGTACTTGCTGATCAGCCGCACGATGGCCGCGAGCGGCAGCAGACCGAGAAGCAAGAAAATCCAGCGCTCTGCTTTGCTGCCGATTAATGGCAGTGCCCCAACCGCGGGCTGGTCTGGCGAGCTGACCGCGATCGGTTCGCCGGCGTGTTCCCGGCGCAGGAGCAGTCTGCGCAGACCTACGACTCGGCGATGAAGAAACGCAGGCGTAGCCGGCTGTCGCGCGACGGCCATGCCCCGCTCGTTTCCACAATCATCTGCGATTCCTCCAGTCAACGTCGCTCATTTCTTGAGCAACTCGAGTACCGCGCTCGTCATTCCGATGATTCCGGTGCGAATGGTCGGCTCGGGCACGGGCGCGAACTTGCTCGAATGCAAGCTCGGCAGGGGTGTTCCGGTTTTGTTCGACTCGGCGGCCTTTACCGGGTCGACCGCGCCGACCACAAACATGAAAGCTGGAATTGAAGTGTCCGGGAGGCTGTATTCGCAAAAATCCTCGCCCCCCATCGTCGGATCTTTACGAACGACGTTGTTTTCGCCGATCGCGTCTTTGAGCGCAGGCGTGACGCGCTTGACCAGCTCGGGATTGTTGTAGGTCGCGTTTACGCCTTCACCTTTGAGCACATTAACGTCGGGAAATTTGTCCGGCGGCAAACCCGCGGCCGTCGCGCAGCCTTTGGCGATGCGATCAATCGCCGCGAGTGTGCGAATCCGCACTTCCGGTTTATAGGTGCGCACCGTGAGCTGCATTTTCACTTCATCGGGAATGATGTTGTGCTTGGTCCCGCCGTGGATGGAGCCGACGGTTACCACGACCGGGTCGAGCGGATTGTTTTCGCGCGAGGCGATCGTTTGCCAATCATTGATAATTTCGGCTGCGAGCGCGACGGGGTCTTTCGTCTTGTGCGGATATGCGCCGTGCCCGCCCATACCGTGCACCGTCACGTCGACTGAATCCACGTTTGCAAACGCGTAGCCTTCCGTCACCCCGATCTTCCCGGTCTCGATCTCCGCGTCGTCATGCAGGGCGAGCGCGTAATCCGGCTTTGGCCAGCGCGTATAAAGGCCGTCCTTCAACATGGCGCGCGCGCCGCCGACCATTTCCTCCGCCGGTTGTCCGATGAAAATGATCGTGCCGTGCCATTTGTCCTTGAGTTTGCCCAGTGTGCGCGCCGTGCCGATGAGCGTCGACATGTGAATGTCATGTCCGCACGCGTGCATGACCGGCACATCCTTGCCCTCGTTGTTTTTGCTCGTCACCGTGCTCGCGTACGGCAACCCCGTTTCTTCGTGCACGGGTAACGCGTCGAGATCGCTGCGCACGAGCACGGTCGGTCCGGCGCCGTTCTTCATCACGCCAACGACGCCAAAACAGGTCGCCCCCGGCTGTTCGTATTTGCCGACTCGCTCCGTCACCTCGCAACCGGCGGCCTTTAATTCCTTCGCCACGATTGCGGACGAACGTTCCTCACGTGTCGAAAGTTCCGGATGCGAATGCAAATCTTTATAAATGGCGAGCAGCGACGGCACCTCCGCATCGGCCAAGGACTGCGGCGTTTGCTGCGCCATCAACGAAGTGGCGGCTGACAACGACAATGACAAGATCGCGACGCAATGAAGGTTCATACCGCAATTATTTTGTCATTCCGAGCGAAGTCGAGGAATCTCTCATTGAGAATCGGTAAGATGCCTCGACGGAGTTTATCCTGAGCGAAGTCGAAGGGCTCGACATGACAGAAACAATGGAATTCGAAAAGAACAGGCTGCTCTTCGGCACCGATCCGATCCCGCGGATCGTCGCCATCGAGCTGGGCGAGACCGGCACGGTGCGCGTCTACCGACGGGAAAAGGACGGATCGACGTCAGTCGACGTCGAGCCGTTTCATCCGTTCGTCTGGGCCGATAGCGACGTTGTCGATCTTGGCATCGAAGCCGAGAAGCTGCGCGGGGAGCTGAAATACGGATGGCTCGTGACGGTCGATAGCTGGAAAGAACTAATCGCGCTGCGCAACGCGCTGAAGAATTCGGGGCGCGACTTCTTCGCGTTCACCGATCCGGTACAGCATTACCTCACCGCCACTGGGCGCACGTTGTTCAAAGATTTGGCGTTCGAAGAACTGAAGCGAATGCAGCTCGAAGTACTGCGTTTCAGTGAAGGTGAGACCGATCGCATCATGAGCATCGCCGTCTCGGACAATACCGGCTGGGAAGAACTCATCGTTGTCGATCCAAAGGATGCCGATGAATCAGAACGCGACGCGGTTCGCCGCCTCACCGCCCTAGTCAAGGAACGCGACCCCGACGTGATCGAAGGCCATGACCTTTTTCGTGTCGATCTTCCTTTCGTCGTCGCGCGGGCCAAAAAGCTGAAAACCAAACTCGACTGGGGCCGCAGCGGCGGGTTTCTCCGTTCGCGGCCGTCGCGGCTGCAGATCGCCGAAAAGACGATTGATTATCCGAAGTTCACCGTCGATGGCCGCGCTTTCGTCGACACGTTCCTGCTCGCGCAATTCTATGACGTCGGGCTGCGCTCGCTCACCGGGTTTGAGCGTTTCGACGTAGCCAGGCATTTCGGTTTGTGTGACGAAGAATTTTCCGGCCTTGCCGGCAAGGAACTGCAGCGCGCCTACATCGAAAACGACAAGAGCTTTCGCCGTCGCGCTCTCTGCGGCGTGCGCGAGACACGCGCGCTCTCCGAGTTATTGAGCCCGAGCTACTTTATCCAGGCGCAGATTTTTCCTTACAATTATCAGGACGTGATCGTGCGCGGCAACGCCACGCGGATCAATGCGCTCTTTCTGCGCGAATATTTTCGGCAGCGCCACAGCATCCCCGAGTTGCCGATTCCGCAAATGTTTGAGGGCGGCTACACTGACATTTTCTTCACCGGCGTGGCGCGCAACGTCTGGCATTGCGATGTCGCGTCGCTCTATCCGTCGATCATGCTCGCGTTCGATTGTTTGCCGGCGAGCGATCAACTCCAGATCTTCCGCAGTTTGCTCACCGACTTGCGCAAGTTCCGGCTCGAAGCCAAGGCTGAAATGCGCGCGGCGAAGGAGGCAAAAGAACAACACCACCTCGAAGCGCTGCAAAACACGTTCAAGATTTTGCTCAACAGTTTCTATGGCTATCTCGGCTTCGCGCAGGGACACTTTGCCGATTTCGATGCCGCCGCCCGCGTCACCCAGATCGGGCGCGACCTGCTCAGGAAAATGATCGATTGGCTGACCGCGCATGGCGCGCAGGTCATTGAAGTCGATACCGATGGAATCTATTTCGTTCCGCCCGACGAAATCGATATCGATGAACTGCAAACGGGTCTCGCGAAAGAACTGCCGGCCGGCATCGACATCGAGTTCGACGAGCAGTTCGAAGCGATGTTCAGCTACAAGGCGAAAAACTACGCGCTGCTCACCAAAGCGGGCGAGGTCATCATCAAAGGCGGCGCGCTTAAGTCCCGCGGCTTGGAAAAATTCCAGCGCGTCTTCCTCGA
>QHPZ01000260.1 GCA_003219225.1 Verrucomicrobiota bacterium
CATCGACTTTCCAAAGAGGAGAACGAGCGCGAAACCGCCGACAAATGTAAATCCCGGCTGAGCGAGCTGCGGATTCCAGCCATTCGCCCATGAATTCCACCACGCGGCGGAACGCGCCGCACACATCGCGCTCCATCCGAAAAGCAAACCGACAAGCACGACTCCGGCGAGCGCGGCCGTTTTTGCAAACGTAAAAACGTTTTGCACGAGCTTACCGAGCTCGAGTCCGCGCGTGTTCGTCCAGGTGAGCAGCGCGATCAGTGAGATCGCGACCAGTTGTTCGCTCGAGACGCTGATGGCGTAGCCGCGACCTAACGATACCGGCGCGATCAAATAGTTTTCCGGTGAAACCGCCGGAACGAAGACGCCGAGAAACTTTGCGAACGCGATGGCGACAGCGGCGATAGTGCCGGTTTGAATGAGAGAAAAACATAAACGCCGCCCGCGCGCGGCATCATGGTAGCGAGCTCCGAGCAGCAAAGCGCGCCCGTGATCGTGAGCAGACCAGCGACAGCCCATGCGAGCAGCAACCATCCCGGCGCGCCGCTCAATCGCGATGTTTCTGCCGAGGTAATGAAAATGCCCGAGCCGATCATCGACCCGATCACGATCATGGTCGCATCGATCGGGCCGAGCGCGCGAACGAGACCGGTCTGCTGTTGATTGTCGATCTTGTCGTTCATCAACTTCCAGCCGGTAGGGCGACGCTCTGCGGAGCCGTCGAACTTTTGTCGGCTCGACAGAGTCTCGCCCTACCGATGTTCGGGCGCCCGGATCGTGACGCCTTCCTGTTCCAATCGCGATCTCAGTTCCCGGGCGAATTCGACCGCGCCGGGTGTGTCGCCGTGAACACAGATGCTCTCGCCCCGAACATCGACATCTGTTCCATCGACCGATCTGACTTTGCCTTCGCGCAACATGCGAACGACGCGCTCAGCAGCTTCAACCGGATCATGCAGCAGCGCGTCGGGTCGCGAGCGCGGCACCAGCCATCCCGTGCCGAGATAATTGCGATCGGCGAAGATTTCACGCGCAATTTGGAGTCCGTGCTTTTCGCCGCCGCGCGCGAGCGCGCTTCCATCGGGGGCAAACAAAATTAGGTGGGCGTCATTCTTTGCAATGGCTCGCCCGATCGCGTCGGCGAGCGCTTCGTCGCGCACGGCCATGTTGTAAAGCGCGCCGTGGGGTTTGACGTGATTGGGGCGAACGCCGGCCGTCTCGGCAATCGCCTGAAAAATACCGAGCTGGTAGGTCACCGCGTCAAAAACTTCGTCCGGCGTGACGGCCGATTCTTTGCGGCCAAAATTTTGTCGGTCGAAGAGGCTTGGATGCGCGCCAACCGCCACGTTGCAGTCGCGTGCGGTCTCGATGGCGCGGCGCATCGTGCCGGCATCGCCCGCGTGAAAGCCGCAGGCGATGCTGGCGGACGTAACGATCCCGAGCAGCTCATCATCATGGCCGGAGCCCTCGCCAAGGTCGGCATTAAGATCGACAACCATGTTCATGCGAAGTGGGTGTCCAGTCCCTGTCGAAACTGGGCGAGGTGGCATTCGCGCTCAAGCCACAGACGATGCGCATCCGCGAGCGACACTTCGCGAAAGTGGACCTGGTCGCCGGCGCGCAATTGCGCCGCGATCGGCAGATCGACCGTGATCAGGTGCGCGATTTTTGGATAGCCGCCGATCGTTTGGCAATCTCCGAGAAGCAAAATCGGTTTTCCGCTCGGCGGCACCTGCACTGTTCCGGGCGCGACTGCTTCGGAAATAAGATCGCCCGCTCGCGTCGGCTTCAATTCCGGAGCATCGAAGCGTACGCCCATGCGGTCGGAATCCGGCGAAACGATGAACGTTTCGTTCGTGAAGCGTTGAAGCGTCGAAGCGTTGAAGCGATCTTGATCGGCGCCGACAACGAACCGCAGGACAGGCTCGCGTTGCGCTGGGCTCGACCAATCGTGCGGCGGTTTCCAACCCGCGATTCTCTCGTTGCGCAATCGCTCGAGCAAAATCATTGCGCGTTCAGAATTCTGGCCGAGCGGAAGTTCGTCACCGTCGTGGAGTGGACGGCCATCGAGTCCGCCGAAGTTTCCTCGCAGATCAGTGGAGCGACTGCCAAGAACAATCGGCACGTCGACGCCGCCGGAAATGGCGAGCCAGGCGCGACATCCGGTCTGTGGTCGATCAACGACCAATTGTTCGCCTGCGCCTGCGAGGAAGGGGTGACCGACAGGAATCGCGATGGAGTCGATGCGCACTTCGAATTCGCCGCCGCACCAGGTGGCGATCCGATCCTCGCTGAACCGCAAATGCAAACCGCCGAACGTTATCTCGAGTCCAGCAGCCGCTTTATCATTGCCGACGAGTAAATTGGCTACGTCCAAGGCATGCGGATCGAGCGCGCCACCGACGGGAACGCCGAATTGTCGAAAGCCGGCGCGACCAAGATCTTGAACGGTTGTCAGAAACCCGGCGCGAATGATGTCTGCGTTCATCGCGTTGTCATCCTGAACGAAGTGAAGGACCTCACAAAAAATACTGGATCACGCAATCGAACGAGCGTGATCAAGGAGCTTGAGTGAGGTCCCTCGCCGTCTACGCGGCTCGGGATGACAGGAACAACACGCGACACGATCATCGAATCACTTCATCGCTTGGAATTCCTCGCGCGTGACCGCGCGGAAACGCACGCGATCCCCGGCGCGTAAAAGCGCCGGCGGATTCTTTTGCGGATCGAACAGGCGCAGCGGCGTGCGCCCGATAATGTTCCAGCCACCGGGGGATTTGACCGGGTAAATCCCGGTCTGCGCGCCGCCGATGCCGACCGATCCGGCGGGGATTTCTTTGCGCGGCGTCGAACGTCGCGGTGTCGCGAGTTGACTCGGCAAACCGCCGAGAAACGGAAAGCCGGCGGTGAATCCGACGCAGTGCACGTGGTACTCAGCGCCTGAGTGAAGCTCGATAACTTCTTTTTGCCTGACCCGTGCGTGTCGCGCTATGTCTTCGAGATCGGGCGCAAATTCGGTTTCGTAACAAACGGGAATTTCAATTGCGTGCTTGCGCTTGGCTTGAGCCCGGCCGGGGTCGGCGACCCCGGCTACAGACCTTAGCGCTGTGCCAATTCTTTCTTTATACCAGCCGAAAAGATCTTCGGCAGGCGCTCCCGCTTCGACCGCGGAAGCTGGATCATAGAACAGAGCGACGGTGGTATAAGCCGGTGCCAGCTCG